>NZ_KV796809.1:73345-166266 GCF_001809235.1 Corynebacterium sp. HMSC072A04
CCCCCCCCCCCCCCCCCCCCCCCCCCCCCGAGTTCACGCTTCAGTGTGTGGCCGGGGGATTTGGCCGTTACACACGATTCACATAACCCCCACAAGGACACCTCACGTGATTGACCACACTGGCGCCCCTCGAGGCACCCGGATTGAGTTCCGCAACATCACCAAAGTCTTCACAAACAAAAAGACCACTACGAAAGCACTCGATAACGTCTCCCTGACCGTCGAGTCCGGCGAGATTGTCGGCATCATCGGCTTCTCGGGTGCCGGCAAGTCCACGCTGGTGCGCATGATCAACGGCCTCGATACCCCAACGTCGGGAGAGCTGCTTCTCGACGGCACCGATGTCGTCGGCATGCCCGAAAAGCAGCTGCGCGGTCTGCGCCGCAACATCGGCATGATTTTCCAGCAGTTCAACCTCATGTCCTCGCGCACCGCGGCGGGCAATATTGAGTACCCGTTGAAGCTGCAGGGCGTCGAGAAGCAGGAGCGTAAGAAGCGCGTTCAGGAGCTTTTGGAATTCGTCGGACTGGCGGACAAGGGCAATAACTACCCGGAGCAGCTCTCCGGTGGCCAGAAACAGCGCGTCGGTATCGCCCGCGCTTTGGCGAATAACCCTTCCCTGCTGCTGGCGGATGAAGCCACCTCAGCGCTCGACCCCACCACCACCCATGAGGTTCTTGACCTGCTGCGCAAGGTCAACCGCGATTTCGGCATTACCATCGTGGTCATTACTCACGAGATGGACGTCGTGCGCTCCATCGCAGACAAGGTCGCCGTTATGGAAGGCGGCCACGTTATTGAGTCCGGCAGTGTCTATGAGGTCTTCTCCAATCCTCGAACCAAGGTGGCGGAGAAATTCGTAGCGACGTCCCTGCGTAACACCCCGGACGTCGTCGAGGCCGATGACCTCTTGGCCCACGAGGGCCGCCTGTTCACCATCAACCTGACGGAGAAGTCCGGCTTCTTCGATGCCGCGGGCAAACTCGCGGACGAGGGCGTGTCCATCGCCGTGGTCCACGGCGGTATCACCACCTTGCAAAAGCACTCCTTTGGCAAGATCACCGTCCGCCTCAACGGCCCGGACGCCGCCATCGAAGACTTCTACGCACACATGCAACGCACCACCGAGATTGAGGAGATCCAACGATGAACGTCACCTACCTCGCGCAGGCCAATTGGGATCGACTGGGCGGCACGCTTGTCGACGCCGTCAAGGACACCCTCATCATGGTCGCCACCACCCTGGTGATCGCCGGCATCATCGGCTTGGTTCTCGGCATCCTGCTCTACACCACCCGCCCGGGCGGCATCCTGCAGAACAAGCCCATCTACTTCATCATCAACATCCTGGTGAACTTTGTTCGCCCGATTCCCTTCATCATCTTGCTGGCCTTTGTCCAGCCGCTGACGGTGGCGGTGCTGGGCAGCTCTATCGGCCGTGAACCGGCCACGTTCGTCATGGTTATTGCGGCCACGTTCGCGGTGGCGCGCATCGTGGAGCAGAATCTCGTGGCGCTGGACCCGGGCGTGATTGAAGCAGCCCGCGCGATGGGCGCTTCGCCGTGGAAGATCATCACCACGGTCATCATTCCGGAGGCGCTGGGCCCGCTGGTGCTGGGCTACACCTTCCTGTTCATCGGCATCGTCGACATGTCCGCGATGGCCGGCTACGTCGGCGGCGGTGGCTTGGGTGACTTCGCCATCGTCTACGGCTACCGCGCCTTCGAGTGGGAGGTCACCGTGGTGGCTACGCTTATCATCATCGTGCTGGTGCAGGCAGCGCAGTTCTTTGGCAACTGGCTCTCGGCCAAGATTATGCGCCGCTAACCGCGCGCCGCGTCCTGCGACGCGGCGCGTAGGATACGGACGCGGCGCGCGGCATAGAAACGAGAGGTCTTCGGCTCGTCTCCACAAGAAGAGACGACGCCGGAGGCCTCTTTTTCTTCGAGTTCTACGTCCCATGCGCGGCCATCGCGGTGGCGCACAGCGGCAGTACCTGCCGCTGTGGTATCTGTCGCGTCGACGGTGAGGTCGCCGTAGTGGAGGGTCTCGGAGGCGTCGAGAAGCTGGCGCGCCACCGCAAGCTCCGCCACCTGCCCTTGGGGCGTGGTGAGGCCGGAACCGCGGTTAGCGGGATAGAAATACTCGCCGTGCAGCGCCTTGCCCACGAGCTCGCGGCCAGCTTCCACGTTGAGGCGGCCAAAGGAATAGCCCCACGGCATCAGCAGCACCGACGGCGCGAAGCGGTGCCCCTTGGTGTGGGAGGTTTCCCACACGGTCTCCTCAAATTCGCATGCCAGGGAGGCAGCAAGCGGGCGGCCCTTGATTGCGCAGCAGGCATCGCGCTTGGCGTGGGTGCACACGAGCACCAGCGGCAGGCACGTGCCGGTGGGGTGCTCCAGATCCAGATCGAGGATGTCCTCCGGGCCGTTCAGGACGTAATCCTGCACTAACCCCTCGCGTGCCCACACGACGAAACAACGGAAGTGCCCCGTCCCCCGCTCGTGCCCGGCGCGCCCGGGGCGGCGAATGAGCTGCAGGCCCGCCACGCCTTTGAGCTTGGCCTTGAGCTTCTCGGTGAGGCCTGGGCCAAAAGTACGACCATCCAGCACGTCGCGAGACCAGGCCGTAGGCCACTCAAAAAGGACATAAACAGATTCTTGTTTAGCGGTACCAGCCAGGGGCTCGACCTGGACATCGGAGCAGAAGGTCATGGCGCCATCTTAACTGGCATCACTCCTTTCACAACAATGTGGTTACGATGTTTACTTCAATGCATAGAATGTCTCGCGGTACCGCTACCCTCGGAGTTATGCCGAAACACAATCTCTTGCGCACAGCCGCCCCCGTGGCCGCACTCGTTGTCTCGGGTGCGCTCGTGCTTCAGGGATGCGCTCCGTCTTCCTCCTCGGACGGCGGTACCGACGGCCCCACGAGGACTCTCGACGCTACCTTGTCCGGCGCCTCCACCTCCACTGCCACAGTCACTCCTGCTGCCCCCTCCCCCGCCGCACCGGCTGGGCTGACCCCGCTGGGCGACGCCAACATGGAGATGAAAACCCTCCGCCCACCGGCCCCCTCGGAGCTGGTGGTGACCGATGTCCGCGTGGGCAAGCATGAAGGTTTTGACCGCGTGGTCTTCGAATTCGTCGGGAACGGTTCACCGGGCTGGTTCATTGATTACACCGATGCCCCCGCCCAGCAGGGCTCCGGCAACCCGATTCCTTTCAAGGGTTCCACCGCGCTCGACGTCAGCATCGACGGCACTGCTTATCCCTTCCAGCTCGATATGGAAGACCCGAATATCGGCACCGTAAACGGCGCCGGCGGCCTAGTTACCCAGGTAGTCAGCGGCGGTACCTTCGAGGCTCGCTCGCAGTTCGTTATCGGGCTTAATGAACGCCACCCGTACTCGGTCCAGGTGCTCAGGGGGCCGACGCGCCTGGTCATCGACATCTTGAATTAAGCCGTTCAGGCATAGGTTGCCTCCACAGACCAGCGCCCGCCTGCCCACACGAGGAGCCAGGCGCGCTGGCCTTTCTCGTTTTCTCCGACGACTTGCAGGCGCGCGCAGCGCTGCGCCGCACCCGCCTCCCACCACCCGGTGTCTACGGGCCACGGGCCGGCCCAACCGGTCACCCGGTAGCGGTGGCGCCCCCATCCCAGACCCGCCGGCTCCCCGGAAAGGAGGGCCTCGGCGGTGACGATGACCTCCTTCGAGGAGACGTCGATAAGCCGAATCCGCGCGGCCGGGTGCGCCAGGCTCGCCGGGAGCGGCGCCGGGATGCGCCCCGGCCAGGTGCCCTCCGGCTGCGGATCGCGCTGCTCGCCATAGGGGACGTACTCGATGCGCTCGGCCACCCCACGCCCGCCCGCCGGGCGAGGCTGCAGCACGCGGTCCACCCCCAGCTGGGATTGCACCCGCGCGATGACACGCTTGGCCTGCTCCGCGGATTCGCCTGCGCCCCACAGGAGTCCATCCCCCGGCGGGGCGACCTCCACCGGCTCCAACGCCAGCTTGACGACGCCTCCTCCCTCACCCGGCGCACTCCCCGCCCACGCAGCACTCAGCCAGCCATCGAGCTGCCAGCGCACGCGGTCCGCCGTGGCGGCCTCGCTGAGCGCTTCCTGGGTACGCCAGATCCGCTCCAAACGCTCGCCGCCCTCGAACTCCGCAGCAACGCGCAGCCGCAGACACACCACGCCGGCCTCATCGAGCACCACATGCAGGCGCGCCGCGAGCTGGCGCGCGGCGAAGGCCGCAGCGTCCACGCGCTCTAAGGGTTCTTCGAAGTCCTGCTCCACGCCTAAGTCAGGGCACGCAAGCTCCGGCGCCACGCGCCGATCCGGTGCGGCCGCGGCCACCGCGTGGCACCGCCGTCCAGCCTCGCCGAAACGGGTGGTGACTTGGCGCAGCGGCAAACTCGCCAGCTCCCCTAACGTGCGCACGCCCAGCTGCTCCAAGGCATGCACCACGTCCGCCGCACACCCCAGCGCCACTTCCGCGGCCAATACTCCCACCGGCTGCTGAGCCAGAAAGTCGCGCGAGCCGCCTGCCGGGACTACCGCGCCCAGGTTGTGGTGGCGCGCGGCAATCAGCGCGGTAGCAATCTCATCGGCGACGCCGACGGTGGCGTCGAGGTGGGATCTGGCGGTGGCGTCGACAAGCATCTCCACTGCTTTTGCCTCGCTGCCGTGGAAACGCCCGGCCGCGCCCGCGTCCACGATGACCAGGCCCGGACGCAGCACCTCCACCGAGGAGGCCACCGCATCCAGCCCCGCGGCAATCTCCGCGAACACCACCCCGTCCCGGTCCGGGTTGACCTCCTCCACACGCAGCTCCGGTAGGAGAGCTTGGGCTTGGCGCACCCGCATCCCGCGGCGCACCCCCGCCCGGCGCGCTGCTGCGTTGCAGACCGCCACGCGGTGCTGGGCGGCGATAGCGCACGCCATCCTGTCGGCGTCCTGCAGCGCCTGGATAGGCCAATCCGGGAACCACAGCGCCGCGACCCTCACACGACCTCCAAGTGCGGGCGCGCGTCCGGCCGCTGCCCGCACGTGAGCACTCCACGGCGCGGGCGCATGCTTGCCGACGCCACCCGCACCCCTATATCAACTCCCCGAATACGCCCGCTGCCCCGGCCTAAGCCATGTACCGCAACGACCTCCGCACCTATCTCCATCGCCGTTCCTGGCAGCCGGGTTCCCACGGTGAGCAGGGCCGCCTGCCCTGCCCGCACCTTCGCCAGCACGGGGCGCGCCCGGGTGGGGCTCAGCTCGCCTGTGCCTTTGTGCACCACCAGGTCCAGCCCCTCACACAGCACGCCGGTCACCGCCCAGGGCTCCGCGCCCGGTTCGGGCACCGCGATGACCCGGGAGATATCTCCATCCTCAACCACCTGTGCGAGTGAGAGATCGGGCCAACCCACCACCGCAACGTGTCCGCCCGCCGCGCTAACATGGGATATCAGCTCCACCACGAGAGCGGCACATTCCGCACAGACGGTTGCTCGCTTGCGGGGAAGGCCACCGCCCGGGAGCAGCTCAGATAGCCCTTCGGGGACGCCGAGAAGCTCCACCTCCGGCTGCACCTGCGCAGCAACATCCGGGGTTTCCAGGCGTTGAATCTGGGCGCGCAGGACCGCAATTTGCTCGGCCTGCGATCCGCCCACCACACGAACACCTGTTTGATTCATGGATCCTATTATGAACCTCTCTCCGGACGCGCGCAATTGCGCTGGTAGCGTTAGGCGCCATGAATCCCCTCCGCGCGCACACCACCCCAATCCCCACCCCGCTGTGGGTGCGACTCGGTTCCTCACTGTTGGCTGGTGCCGCCGTGGCGGTGGGTACCAGCCGCATCCACTTCGGTCTCGCGCTGGGGCTCAGCCTGCTCTTCCTCCTCGCGGCCTGCGCGCTCGTACTCCTACACCCCTACCGCGCGGACCTGCGTGATTATGCCCAGCGCCACAACGTCACCATGCTGCCCAACGCGGCACAGCTCATCCCGCTTATGGTGCTGTGGTTGATGGTCATGTTCTCCCCACTCCTCGCGCTGCCTGCCTGGGGCAGCGCACTGGTGTGGGTACTCGTTTCAGGCGCGGCCTTCCTCCTCTTCCCCCACGTCGACGGCTCCCGCAAGCTCGCCTACGCACCCCCTGCCTAAACCCAACCCGCCTAGGCCAGGCTGTTTAAGCCAGGTCGCGCGAGGTGGCCCAGCGCGTGAGCTGATGGCGGTTGGACTGCTGGGTCTTGCGCAAAATATTGGAGGCGTGTGTTTCCACCGTCTTCACCGAAATGAACAGCTGCTTGCCAATCTCGCGGTATGTGTAGCCGCGCGCAAGCAACCGCAAGACCTCTAGCTCGCGCCGCGTGAGCGCATCCACCGCTGGGTCCTGCCCCTCCTCCGGCTCCGGCGCGGGCGAACCGGAGGCAAAAGCGTCGAGGACAAAACCCGCCAGGCGCGGCGAGAAATACGCATCCCCGCTATTGACCTGCACCACCGCCTCGGCCAGATCCGGGCCGGAAATATTCTTCGTCACATACCCGCGCGCGCCCGCCCGAATCAGCGCAATCACGTCCTCCGCCGCATCCGACACGCTCAGCGCCAAAAACACCGGCCGCGCCGGCTGATTAGCCGTCGCGTTAATAACGGCGAGGCCACCGCCGTCGGGCATGTGGACGTCGAGAAGCACCACGTCCGGGGAGGTACGCGCAATGCCCTCCAGCGCCTCCGCAACGGTCCCGGCATCGCCCACGATCTCAATCTCCGAGGACGCCGCCAGCTCCGCGCGAACGCCCGCGCGAAAGACGGAGTGATCATCAACCAAAAAGACCTTCACCATGCTCATAACGCTACCGCGAGCTCCACCTCGGTGCCCTCCCCCGGGGTCGAGGAAATCCGCACGCGCCCACCAGATCCTTCTACGCGCGCGCGAATACTGTCACGAATCCCGTGCCTATCAGCGGGAATATCCTCCACGTCGAAACCCACCCCGCGGTCGCGCACAAAGATACTCAGCTCGCCCGCCAACAACTCCGCATAAACATCCACCGCGTCCACACCCGCATGCTTGCCGGCATTCACCATGGCCTCACGCGCGGCCTGGATAAGCAGCTTCGCGGACTCCGTCAGCTCCATGTCCTCACCCACCGTCACAGCAGATACCCGCATGTCGAAGAGATCTTCCACCTCCCCGCACGCCGATTCGAGGGCACCGAAACAGGTGGTGGGGGCGGCGGAGGGGGCATCGAAAAGCCAGGCGCGCAGCTCGCGTTCTTGGGCGCGCGCCAAACGCGTCACCTCGCGCGAATCCCCCGCCCGCTTCTGAATCAGCGCCAGCGTCTGCAGCACCGAATCGTGCAGGCGGGCGGCAATCTCGGCGCGCTCCTCCGAAACCGCCTTCGCCGCCTGTTCCTGAGATAGCGAGCGCCAGAGCTTCAGCACCAGCGGCACCACCAGCGCGCCAAAGCCCACCAGCGTCAGCGCCGTGGCCAGGATCGCCGAACCCGATCCGCTCTCCCACGTCACCGCCGCCACCACGACGCCACCGATGACCAGGACGGCACCGGCCGCCACAGCAACCAGGCCCACCGGCGTGTTCAGCCCGCGGTCATACGCCAACCACGCCAGCACCGCGCCGATGGCCACCACCGCCAATGGCACCGCCACGCTTAGCGACGCCCCCGAAACCCCCAACACACCCACCGCACTACCCGCCAGCGCCAGGAACACCAGCACGAGGGAGAGGGGGCTGCGGCGGGTGGAGGGGGCGTCGTCAAGCGCGGGCGTGAAAATCCACAGCCCGGCATAGGCCATCGCCCCCACCCCACCCAGCAGGGTCAACGCGGTCAAGGCGATGCGCACGGAGAGCGCCGAAACCCCCAGATTCTGCGCCAGCCCCGCCGCCACGCCGGCGACCACGCGGCCAGATTGGGGACGCGACATCACGGGATAGGGCGCCGCGTTTTCTGCGGGCACATAGGGCGAAGTCATACTAGCCATAGTCCCACGCGCCACCCCTCGGGCACATCAGGGACAACCCTGAGGTCAAAAAATCAGGGCGATTACCGATACCGCCGCGAGGCCCCACGCGGCACCATAAAAGCATGACGAAGAACAGCACACTCAACCAGATGTGGACGACCCGCCCCGTCCGCCTTCCCAAGAAACAGGGCGGTGACGCGCACATCGCTGGTGTCTGCGAAGGCATCGCGGTGCGCTACCAGCTTGACCCCACGATTGTGCGCGTGGCCTTCGTGGTCGCAGCACTCGCCTTCGGCGGCGGCATCGCCGCCTACCTCCTCGCGTGGGCGCTCATGCCGCGCTTCGGTTCGCCCTACTGCCCGCTCGATGCGGCCATGGGCAAGGATGGCGTCAAGGAGGAACAAGAGCTCGGCTGGGTGCTGATTATCGGCGTCCTTCTGACGTTTGGCTCCGGCCCGCTGTTCCTCAGCGGACAATTCCTCGCCGGCCTTCCGCCCGCTGCGCTGACCTTCGGCCTGTTGGCGCTGGCGTGGTACGCCCTTCACCAACGCGAACCGCTACCGCCCAGCGGGCTGTTGGCTGCCGAACAGCCGGTGCGCGAGGAACCGGTCAACCTCAACCCTTATACCCCAGCAGACGGCCACCCCTTCCCACCGGGGCGTACGACCCCGCCGTCCTGGGATCCACTCGGCGTGGTGCCCGATGCCTGGGACCTGCCGGAGCCGGGCCCGCGGGAAGAACCGAAAAAGAAGCGCGGTTCGCAGTGGGCTGAGGCCGCGATTGCTCTCGGCGCTGTGGGGGCTGCCCTGGCGATTGCCTTCTTTGGAGTCACCTTCGTCATCGAGGCCGACGAAGAATCCGGCTTCAGCGCCCGCTTCAATGTCGGTTCTCAGCACATCGCGCCCACCCATGAAGATGAGCTCCAGGAATACTATGACCTAGGTATTGGCACCTCAACGGTGGACTTGAGCCAAATCGAAGACCTCAAGGAAAAGCACGATGTCACCATCGACGTCGGCATCGGCAGCGTCGAGGTCATCCTCCCGAAGGACGTCCCTGTATCACTCACCTGTGACAGCGGCTTAGGAGAAAGCAACTGCACCAACCGCCATGACGATGATGCGCTGCTAGATATCCGCATCGACCAAGGCATCGGCGAGCTCACCGTCACCGGCTAAACTGGCCACCCATGATTCACTTCGGCAACGATTACCACCGCTCAGCCCACCCCCGCGTCCTTGATGCCATCGCGGGGGCGGGCGGGGCTTATGCCGGCTATGGCGCCGACGAGCTGTGTGCCACGGCCGCTGAGCGCATCCGCACTGCCTGCCAGGCGTCGAACGCTGAGGTGCATTTCATGGTCGGTGGCACGCAGGCCAACGCCACCATCATCGCCCACCGCCTGCGCCCCTGGGAAGGCGTTATCGCGGCGGATAGCGGGCACATCGCCACCCATGAGACGGGCGCCATCGAGCACACCGGGCACAAGGTCATCACGTTGCCGAACCAGCTGGGAAAAATCACCGCCGCGCAGGTTCGCGCCTGCATGGATGAGTACCGCGCCTCCGGGGTGGAAGAGCACATGCCGGAGCCCGCACTGGTCTACATCACGCAGCCCACCGAGTTCGGCACCGCCTACTCCCGCGCCGAACTCGTGGCCCTGCGCGAGGTCTGCGACGAGTACGATCTGGGCCTGTTTGTCGACGGCGCCCGCCTCGGCTACGGCCTGTCCGCCTCGGATATCACCCTGCCGGACCTGGCCGCGCTTGTCGACGTCTTCACCATCGGCGGCACCAAATGCGGCGCCCTCTTCGGCGAAGCCATCGTCTTCCCCGCGGGTGCGCCGCGCTTTCGCAATGCGATGAAGCAAAACGGTGGCCTGCTGGCCAAGGGCTGGTTGCTCGGTGCGCAATTCGCCGCCCTCTTCAGCGCCCCTCCTACTGCCTCCGCCGACGCAGCAACGACCCTCTACGAGCAGATCTGCGCCCGCGCCAATGCCCAAGCCCAGCGCATCGCCGAGGCATTTCGTGCCGCAGGCATCGACATGCTCTTTGACTCCCCCACCAACCAGCAATTCGCGCTGTTGACCCGCGAGCAGGAAGAGAAGCTCTCGCAAGACTTCGTGTGCCAGTTCTTCGAAGAACACGAAGGCCTGCGCGTGGTGCGATTCTGTACGGCGTGGTCGACGGAAGAGAGGGACGTCGATAAGCTCTGCGCTGCGATTTCTGCGCTCAAGTAGCGAGGTTCCCCGGCCTGGTTTAGGCTGTGGGCTATGCAACTGGGGGGGTTACATTCAAGCACTAGCGCGCGGGCTCGACGTGGTCGAGCAATGCGCCGGTGTCACACGCGCTCAGCTGGTTGAGATGGGTGCGCGGCCGGATTTCGCGGAGAAGCTCCTAGGGCTGCACGCGGTGTATTTCGGGGACACGATGTTCCGCTCCCGGCAGCGCAAGGCCCGCCGCACGGGCCACGACGTGTTCACGCTCCTCGATATCGAGCGCTATTGTTCCAAGCTCAAAGCCCGCAGGGCCTGGGAGCTGCGCCAGCTACTAGCTGCCACCCCGCGGGAGAAAATCCCCATGGTGGCGAAGGCAAAGCTCAAAGAGTGGCGCCCGCCCAAGGACCCCGCCCCAGGCGTGCGAGTGACGCGGCGCGCGGGCCGCAACCACACGCTGAGCATTACGGATTCCTCGCTCAATATTTCCAAATTGCTGGCCGTGCTTAAGACCACCGACAAGGACTTGCTCACCGCGGCGCATACCGTGTTCCGCGGCGGGGGTGGCTCCGGCCAGAAGCTGCAGTCCAACGTCATCGTGCGCTTGGATGAACTCGACCGCATCGTCGACGGCGATGGCGAGGAGATTGAACTGCAGCTGACCAATGGGGCCACGATGACGGGGGCGGAGTTCGTGCGCGAAAAGCTTGCCGACGTCGGCCTCATCACCCTCGTCCATCCCCACCACGGCCCCGTGAACCTGTACATGGCGAGCCGCTTTGCCAACTTAAAGCAGCGCCTCGCGCTGTCTGCGGAGCACCCGACGTGCGCGTGGCCCGGGTGCAACGCGCCTGCCGACGACTCCCAGATCCACCACCTCACCCGCTTCCAAGACGGCGGGCCGACAAACATGGCCAACTTGGTGCCACTGTGTGCCTACCACAATGCGGTCAATGACGATGCTCCGGAAAAGCCCACCGGCCGCGGGCGCCTCGACCGCATCGATGGCCGCGTGCACTACCTGCCGCCGTGGGCCGGCCCGCCGATTCCCATTGAAAGCCCGGCCCACCCGCCGCGCTCCGCTCCGGGGCCAGCTCGCGCATCGTCAGGTTCGTCGACATCCGGCCCGCCCGACCCACGCTCCACGCCGCGTGGGACACCAGCCCCTGTCTCCGGCGCGCCACCGCATAACTCCGGCGAACCTCCGGACCCGCCACCGAGTTCATGAGTGCTTTTAGTCCGTAGACTTCGCCCTGATCTCACGGTGGAAGCCCCACCCCGCCGGCTCAATGGTTCAGCGGCTCGCGGGTCACCGCTCCGCCGAACCAACCGGTCGCAAGCTGCCGCTCCGCAGCCCCACCAGCCGGAGACGCCCTACGGCACACAGCCGCTTTAACCAGCCGCTCGCTGAGAAAATTTGCTCAGCGTGCGGCTACTCGCGCGCGCGATATAGAGGTATGCGTCCTTGTGCCGTGCGTACTAACGCCGTCGATACTGGCAACGGGCACGCTAACGCCATGCAGACTGGCACCTGTCGCGACCACCCCTGGAGGGTACGCAGGAGCCTGGCACCGCGCCATCTGCCCCCATTCCGCGGAGCTGAGTGCTGGGGACCGAAAACGGGGAACGCGGCCGCGCCCTGTTAATTCAAGGCGCGGCCGCGCTACACAGCGTCTGGAAGTTTGCTTCGCTGCCCGCTTTCTACCACCGAGCTATCTCACTGAGATACTCCACTGCACTACTACAGTGCGTGTCCTAGTGTCTTTCGGCTGCGCTTACTCCCACTCGATGGTTCCCGGCGGCTTCGAGGTTACGTCGAGCACCACGCGGTTGACTTCCTTGACCTCGTTGGTGATGCGGGTGGAGATCTTCTCCAGCACGTCGTACGGCAGGCGGGTCCAGTCTGCGGTCATGGCGTCCTCGGAGGAGACCGGGCGCAGGACGATCGGGTGGCCATAGGTGCGGCCGTCGCCCTGGACGCCGACGGAACGGACGTCGGCAAGCAGCACCACCGGGCACTGCCAGATCTCGCCGTCCAGACCAGCGTTGGTCAGCTCGGTACGCGCGATGAGGTCCGCCTGACGCAGCGTCTCGAGGCGCTCCTCGGTGACCTCACCGATGATGCGGATACCCAGGCCCGGGCCCGGGAAAGGCTGGCGCGCCACGATTTCCTCCGGCAGGCCCAGTTCACGGCCAACCGCGCGCACCTCATCCTTGAAGAGCAGGCGGAGCGGCTCGACGAGCTCGAACTCGACGTCGTCAGGCAGGCCGCCCACGTTGTGGTGGGACTTAATGTTCGCGGTACCGTCACCGCCACCGGACTCCACCACGTCCGGGTACAGCGTGCCCTGCACCAGGAAGGCGGCATCCTGGCCGTCCAGGGCCTGGTCGACGGCGCGCTCGAAGGAGCGGATGAACTCCGCACCGATGGCCTTACGCTTGGCCTCCGGCTCGGTCACACCAGCCAGCTTGGAAAGGAAAGCCTCGCGCTCATCAGCGGTGATGAGCTTGGCGCCAGTCGACGCCACGAAGTCCTTCTCCACCTGCTCACGCTCGCCCGCGCGCAGCAGACCGTGGTCGACGAAGACACAGGTCAAACGATCACCGATTGCGCGCTGCACGAGGGCTGCGGCCACGGCGGAATCCACGCCACCGGACAGGCCGCAGATTGCGCGGCCTTCCTCGCCGATCTGCTCGCGCACATCGTTAATGAGCTGCTCCGCGATGTTCTCCGCGGTCCAGTTCTGCTCCAAGCCTGCTACCTCAGTCAGGAAGCGCGTGAGCACCTCCTGGCCGTGCGGCGAGTGAAGAACTTCCGGGTGGTATTGCACGCCGGCCATCTGCTTGGACAGGCACTCGAAGGCTGCCACGGGAGCGCCTTCGGAGGAAGCGGTCACCTCAAAGCCCTCCGGGGCTTCCGTGACCGAATCGCCGTGAGACATCCACACCTTGTGGGTGTCCTCCAGACCCTTGTGCAGCACGCCGCCGGACACGGTCATGTCCGTGCGGCCGTACTCGCGGGCACCCGTGGAGGCCACGGTGCCGCCCAGGGCTTGGGTCATGGACTGGAAGCCGTAGCAGATACCAAAGACCGGGATGCCGAGCTCGAGCAGCTCCGGCTTCAGCGCAGGGGCGCCGTCCGCGTATACGGAAGACGGGCCACCGGAAAGGATCAGCGCGGCCGGGTTCTTGGCCTTGATGTCCTCCACGGAGGCGGAATTGGGGACAACCTCGGAGTAGATGTTGGCCTCACGCACGCGCCGGGCGATGAGCTGCGCGTACTGGGCGCCAAAGTCCACCACGAGGACAGGACGCGGGGTTGTATTTGGGTTAGTCACGGTCATCAGTTTAACGCAAGAACCCGCACCCTAGACCGCAGGGAGTGGCCCATAATCTTTCGCGGTGGCAGCTGCCTTGCTCAACGCCGCCCGAAACGCCCGCAGCGCAGGGTGTCCCTCGCGCCCAGCGCGAACCGCGGTGTAGAGCGTGCGGGTGGGATTACCAGGCAAGGCAACCACACGCACGCCTTCAATTTCCTCGAGGAAAAGGTCCGAGATCACCGCCACCGCGTGGCCCGTACGCACTAGGTGCGCGTGCAGGAACGGGTCCGGGGGTTCATAGAGCACGCTGGGGTTAAAACCATGCCGGCGGCACAGCCGGTGGACGAACCTCCCCAACAAAAACTCCTCCGGGTCCATGGCAAAAGGGATTTCGTCATCGAACGCTGCAAAATCCTCCAATCGCAACTCGCTCCAGGGTCCGGTGAGTGGGGTGATGAGGCGGAGGGGGTCGTCGAGAAGCAGCTCCCGGTGGGTGTGCTCATCCGTGGCGGGCATGTCCGACTCGTACTCTTCACCCAGGATGAGGTCCACCTCCCGGCGCGCCAGCAGCTCCATCGCGCCTTCGGCTTCGCGCTGGATGATTTGCACGCGCAGGTCCGGGTACTCCCTGGCCAGCTCCGTGAGCGCCCGCGGGACCAGCGAGGACATGATGGTTTGAAACGTCGTGACCTTAATCGTGCCACGCACCGCATTGGTTGATGCGATGACCTGCGACTCCGCCTCATCCGCCAACGCGAGCATCCGCTCAGCATAAGACGCAAGGATTTCCCCCTGCTCCGTCAAACGCACGCGCCGGCCGACCTTTTCATACAGCGCCACGCCTACATCCTTTTCACACTGCGCCAGTTGTTGGGAGATAGCCGAGTGCGTATAGCGCAGCGATTCCGCCACCGCGGTGACGGTGCCGAGGCGTTGCAGCTCGTAGAGAATGCGCAGACGATGCAGATCCAACATGACAGAATCCCTAACAGGTACGTGTTAAAAACTGTAGATAGACTAACAGTTCTTCCCACCCCACAATGGTCTGCATGACCAACCCGTTTGCCGTTCTATGCGTCATTGGCTCGTGCATTTCCCTCCAGCTCGGAGCCAGCCTCGCCATCCAAATTTTCCCCACCGGCGGGCCCTGGGGCACCGCCTCGCTGCGTTTGCTTTTCGCCGCCGTGATTCTGCTCGCCATTGCGCGACCGCGCGTGCGCACATGGAGCCGCGAGAAATGGATCTCTGCCACCATTTTCGGCCTCACTCTGGGCCTGATGAATGGCTTCTTCTATTCCGGCATCGAGCTGGTTGCGCTGGGGCCTGCCGTGACCATCGAGTTCCTCGGCCCGCTGCTGCTGGCGGCGTGTCTCTCCCGCTCGCTTCGCGACGCCACCTGCGTCGCCCTCGCCCTTCTCGGCATGGGTCTGATGGGCCTGGATTCCTTCAACGGAGACCCCCTCGACCTGCGAGGTGTGTTCTTCCTGCTGTGCGCCGGCGCGATGTGGGCTGCTTATATCTTGGCCAGCAAGAAGGCCGGCGCGCTCTTTAGCGGTGCAGACGGCTTGGCTATGGCTTTCCTCATCGGCGGCCTCGTGCTCCTGCCAGTGGGTGGGCGCGGGGCGGTGACGTTGGCCAGCGATCCCACCCTGCTGCTGCTCGCTCTGGGCACGGGCGTGCTGGCCTCGCTCATCCCCTACTCGTTGGAATTCCTCGCGCTGCGCAAACTTGCCCCCAATGTCTTTTCCATCTTGATCGCTTTGGAGCCCGTTTTCGCCGCGCTCTTTGGCTGGATCCTGCTCTCCCAGAACGTGTCTCAGCTCAAGCTGGCAGCTATCGGGCTGGTGGTGGTGGCCTCGGTGCTCCAAACCATGGCGCCGGCGCGCGGGCGCGTGGTTTTCCGCAAGGTGGCACTGCGCCCACGCCGCCTGAAGAAGCCCCGGCTGCCGTGGCGCCCGAAACCGCGCGCCAGCGACTCGGACGCTACGGCCACCGAGGCCAGCGCGGTGAAATAAGCTCCGCCCCGGGCTTTGTTGAGCGGAGCAGCGTTACAACGGGCGGGCTAGCGGACGGCCAGACCAACCTTCTGGAAGGACTTCAGATCCGTGTAGCCGCACTTTGCCATGGCGCGCTTCAGCCCGCCAACCAGGTTGAGCTCACCCAGCGGCTCGTTAGACGGGCCGTGGAGCACAACCTCCAACGACGGCGCACCCGCTGAGGCATCCTCGGCGGTGCCAGAAGCTGCGTTGCCAGAAGCAGCGGCGTCAAAAGCATCGGCGCCAGAAGTGCCGGTGCCCAAGAGAGCATCGGCCACGCCAATCGGCTCGATGAGGCCGCGCGGGAAACGCGGGTGGCCGGCCGTGGACGGCCAGTACCAGCCCTTGCCGCCGGCCTCCGCCGCGCGGGCCAGGACTGGCCCTAGAACGACACCATCGGCGCCACAGGCAATGGCCTTGGCGATGTCGGCGGAGGTGAAGATGTCGCCGTCGGCAAGCACGTGCACGTAGCGGCCCCCAGTCTCATCCAGGTAGTCGCGGCGTGCGGCCGCAACATCCGCGATGGTCGTCGCCATGGGGATATCGATGCCGACGGTCTCCGGGTTGGTGTTCACGCCGGAGCCAACGATGATGCCCGCAGCACCCGCGCGCATCAGGTGCAGCGCCGTGGTGTAATCCGCCACGCCACCGGCCACCACCGGGGTATCCAGCGAGCCGATGAACTCCTTCAAGTTGAGCGGCTCGCCACCAGTCTGCACGTGCTCGGCGGAAATCAAAGTGCCGTGGATGAACAGCAGCTCCGCACCCGCCTTAATAACCACGGGCGCCAGCTCGCGGGCGTGCTGCGGGGACACGCGCACAGCGACGGTCACGCCGGAATCTCGCACCTGTGCGATGCGCTCGGCCAGCAGCTCCTCGTTCAGGGGTGCTGCGTGCAGCTCCTGCAGCGTCGACAGGTCGCCGAAGTTCTCCGTCACGCGGGCAATCGCGCCCTCCAGATCCTCGTGGCGGCCCCACAGACCCTCTGCGTTGATGACGCCAAGGCCGCCCTGCTTGCCCATCTCGATAACGAACTCGGGAGTGGCCAGCGCATCGGTCGGCGCCGAGACGAATGGCACGTCAAAAGTGTAGGCATCGATGTGCCACGAGGTGTCCACATCCTTGGAGGAACGGGTGCGGCGAGTCGGCACCAGGGAGATCTGGTTCAGGTCATAGGTGCGGCGTGCCTCGCGGCCGACGCCGATTTCTACGTAATCGCGCATTGTTAGTCCTTAGCGGTAGTTCGGAGCTTCGACGATCTGCTGAAGGTGGTGCGGGTGAGACTCCTTGAGGCCCGCAGCGGTGATCTGGACAAACTGCTTGGTCTTGAGCTCAGCCAAGGTGGCGGAGCCGGTGTAGCCCATCGAGGCTCGCAGGCCGCCCACAATCTGGTGGACGATGGCATCGATATCACCGCGGAATGGCACGCGTCCCTCGACGCCCTCCGGCACTAGCTTGTCCTCGCTCTTGACGTCGGCCTGGAAGTAACGGTCCTTGGAGTAGGAGCGCTTCTCACCCGTCAGGCCGCGGCCCTGCATGGCACCCATGGAGCCCATTCCACGGTAACGCTTGTACTGCTTGCCCTGGACCACGACGATGTCACCCGGCGCCTCCGTGGTGCCGGCCAGCATGGAGCCCAGCATGACGGCATCGGCGCCGGCTGCCAAGGCCTTGGCGACGTCACCGGAGTACTGCATACCGCCATCGCCGATAACCGGCACACCTGCCGGGCCTGCCACGGCGGCGGCCTCCATGATGGCGGTGATCTGCGGGGCACCGACGCCCGCCACGACGCGCGTGGTGCAAATGGAGCCCGGTCCGATGCCGACCTTGATGGCGTCGGCGCCAGCCTCAATCATGTCGCGGGCTGCTTCACGGGTGGCCAGGTTGCCGCCGATGACGTCAATGCGGTCGCCGAAGTCCTTCTGCACGCGGGAGACCATCGCCAGCACGCGGTTGTTGTGGGCGTGGGCGGAGTCGACGACGAGGACGTCTACGCCGGCGTCGACAAGCTGGCCTGCGCGCTGGTAGGACTCCTCACCGGTGCCAATGCCGGCGGCCACGAGCAGGCGCCCGGAAGAATCCTTGGAGGCGTTGGGGAACTGTTCAGTCTTGACAAAGTCCTTGACGGTGATGAGGCCGACGAGCTTGTTCTCATCGTTGACGATGGGCAGCTTCTCCACCTTGTTGGCGGACAGCAGCGCCAGCGCCTCCTCCTTGCTGACGCCTTCCTTGGCCACAACCAGCGGCATCGGGGTCATAATCTCGGAGACCTTGCGGGAGAAATCCGGCTCGAAGCGCATGTCACGGTTGGTGCAGATACCCACGAGGGTGCCCTGCTTATCGACGACCGGCAGGCCCGAAATCCGGAACCGCGCGCACAGCGTGTCCACCTCGTCGATAGTCATGTCCGGGGTGGCGGTGACCGGGTCGGTCACCATGCCGGACTCGGAGCGCTTCACAATTTCCACCTGCTGCGCCTGATCCTCAGCAGAGAGGTTGCGGTGCAGGACGCCAATGCCGCCCTGACGGGCCATACCGATGGCCATGCGGGCCTCGGTCACGGTGTCCATCGCGGCGGATGCCAGCGGCACGCCGAGGCGAATGTTGCGGGTGAACTGCGCCGAGGTATCCACCTCGGAGGGAACGACGTTGGATTCTGCCGGCAACAGCAGGACATCATCAAAAGTAAGGCCGTAGAGTGCAATCTTGTCGGGGTTGTCTCCGCCGGTGTGGACGTGGCTCATGAGGGTGGGGCTCTCCTAAACTGACCAGATAGTTTTATGCGGTAGCCCTCACTGTAGTGCGTGGACGCCCCGTAGTGGTAGCCGTGGGTGGACGAATCGGTGTCGAGAGAGAATTGCTATGCGCGCACGGAGTTAATAGGCTCGCAGACGTGAACTTTTTCGCCAACATGCCCCGCGATCCTTTCGCGGACGATCCCAACGACCCAGCTTCCTTCCTCGAGGAGGAGGACCACGTCGAGCCGCTGTCCGAGGAGGACCGTCTCGCCGTCATCCACGATCTGGCCATGGTCCAAGAGTTCGCGCGCGTTCTCAGCCCGCGCGGCATCGACGGCATCTTCTTTTTCTGCGAGGACTGCGAGGAGAACCACTTCTACGAGTGGGACATCATGGCCTCCAACATGCAGGCCACGCTGGCAGGCCAGCTCGCCCCCGTCCACGAGCCGGGCGCGGAGCCGGACCCCATGCGCTATGTCCCGTGGGATTATGCGGTGGGCTACCTCGATGGCATGGATTCGCGCTACTAACGCGCGCGGTTGGCGCGGATTAAGTACCGCGCCTTATACAACGAAAGAACCTCTCCTCCCCGCTGTGGGAAGGAGAGGTTCTGTGCGTTTTATTGCTGGAACTGCGGCGGCGGGAGTTGGCCGTTATCCCCAGTACCATCCCCGTCGGAGTTATCGCCCTGCGGAGGCGTTGGCTGCTCGCCACCACCCGGCTGGCTCGGCTCCGGGTAAGTAGGCGCTGGAGGGTTCAGCGGGTTACCGGCCGACACCGTCTGCGTGACCACAACGGTGGACACCGCAGTCTGGGTCTGCGTGACGGTTGCCGGCTCCTGCGGCGGCTGCTCCTCTTCCACTGGAACGGGCTTTTCCACGGTCTGCGTCTGCGTCACCGTGGCGCGGGTCTGCGGCTTCGTCGTACGCGGCGCTTCTGCCTCGCGTTCCCGCTTGGCCTGGTCCACCATCTTCCGGGCTTCTTCGAGCAACTGGCGGGTGCCGTCCATGTCTCCCTGTGCGGAACGCTTTTCCATTTCGTCGAGCGTTCCAGCGAGCTCCACTACGGACACATCCTCATTGTTCGTGCCGAAGAGCGACTGATTCACGCCATAAAGCGGCGATCCCGGGCCGGCGTTGACGACCACCGCTCCGCTACCTGCGATCAGCAGCGTAGCTGCGGCCGCGCCGATGAGGCCGTGGATGAATGGCTTGCCCCGACGACGGCGACGTGCCGCATCCAGGGAAATAACCTCCGGCTCTTCGTCCGCGCCTTCGATGAGCGGGGCCGGGGGCATCTGCTTTTCGACGTCCCCGCGCAACTCCAGCAGGAGCCCTGCCAGCTCATCACCGCCATCAGAGGGATCCGTTCCTTCGGAGAGAGTGGTGAGGAATGCATCATCATCAACCAAAGGCTGCAGCTGCTCAGCGACGCCCTGCTGAGGCTGGTCCTTCTTTGCCACGATGTCCTCCCTTCCTTGATAGAGAAATTCTTAACTTATCGGTGCCAAGTGCCGATGGCTCACTGCTAGCTTGTGCTAGCCCCACTGCTGGTTCATTGCGTCTCGTGCGAGTCGAGGGATTTGCGCAATTGCGCCAGTGCACGATGCTGTGCCACGCGGACTGCGCCAGGGGTGGACTCCACAATTTCTGCGGTCTCCTCTGCCGACAGCCCCACGAACACACGCAAAATGATAATGTCCCGGGCCTTGTCACTTAACGTATCGAGCATGGCCCGCACTCTGTTACTACCGTCCATGACCAGAGCGGATTCTTCGGGGGTAGCGTCCTCAGCGGCGTCTTCCGGGACGTCGTCCGTGGGATGTGTCTGATCGCGGCTGAGGGCGCGGTGGGCGTCGGTCACCTTGTGGGCAGCGATGCCGTACACGTAGGCCATAAACGGGCGGCCCTTGTCCTTGTACGTGCCAATCGACGTCGCCACCGCCAAGCAGATTTCCTGCGCCACATCCTCCGCCGTGGGCTGACGGTGGCCGCCGATGCGGGCGCGGCAATAGCGCAGGACCTGCGGGTGAATAATGCGCATGATGCGCTGTAGGGCGCGGCGGCTACCGTCGACAGCGAGCGGAACGAGGTCCGCTAATTCCTTATCGCTGTCGCGCTTCGACGCCGCTGAGGAGCCGCTCGCGTCTGTAGCTTGAGTAGCCACTGTCATCCTTGCTTGTTCTGCTTGGTGTATTAGTTCATATTCTGCACGAATATCATGTCACAACCTTTGGTTGAAACCCGAAACGACGGGCCTATTCCCCACCCTTCGACGGCTATGAGAAAAGTTCATACACCGTTCATCTTAGATGTAGGTGCAGGTCATCAAGGGTAAAAGTGAGAGTTTTCGGCCTGCTACACCTACATGTCAGCATTGCGTAACGCGCCGTTTACCCAAGGAGGACACACTTCTATCTCGTCTCACCTCGCCCCGGTGCTCAGGGCGCCACCCCGTGCAAAGGCTTGCCCACAGCACGATGCGCACCCGGGCGCTCTATCTTTGATTAAGGAGAATCGAACGTGTCTCAGTCCTTCCTGCTCCCCGGGCCGAATGCGGACTTTTGGGATTGGCAGCTCCACGGGGCATGCCGTGGAGAAAACTCTGACGTGTTCTACCACCCGGACGGCGAGCGCGGGCGCGCCCGCGCTCAGCGCGAAAGCCGCGCCAAGGCGATCTGCCACACCTGCCCAGTCATCGAAATGTGCCGCGAACATGCCCTGGCCTCCGGCGAGCCCTACGGCGTGTGGGGTGGCATGAGTGAATCTGAGCGCGTCGTAGCTCTGCGCTCGCGCGACGCTCACGCCACCGTCAGCGCCTAAGCCCCTCGCTTCACGCTTCGTAGCCGTAACGGGGCCAGACGCGTGGTTTCTTTAGGTAGCATCATTTCCCGCTCGTACCGACAGTCTTCGCGTCGAGGCAACCCCCGGACTCCGTGCCCACATCCCAGGGGATCGCACGGCTAGCTCCGTAGAACAGTTACTCACCGGTGAGTCACCGGTGAATGCAGGACAAAGGCCCGCAGCCCCTTCCCCACGTACGGGGCTTGGGCGACGGGCCTTTTCTTGTAGCTCTTTGCTATTCCCGGAGAAACGTTGTTTCCCCGCGCTTTTAGTGGGCGTGCGCGTGGCCTGCCTGTGCCGGTTCCTCCTCGGCGGGCTTCTCCACCACGGAAGCCTCGGTGGTGAGCACCATGCGGGCCACGGAGGCGGCGTTAACAACTGCGGAGTGGGTGACCTTCACCGGGTCGATGATGCCCTGCTCCAGCAGGTTGCCGTATTCCAGGGTGGCGGCGTTGAAGCCTTCACCGTTGGCCTGCTCGGCAACGCGGGCGACGACGACGGAACCATCCAAGCCGGCGTTCTCAGCGATCCAGTAGGCCGGGCGGGTTAGCGCGCGGGCTACGGCCAGCACACCTACCTTGGCCTCGCCCTCGAAGCCCTCGGCGAAGGCCTCGAGCTCCTGGGAGATCTGAACCAGCGCGGAGCCGCCGCCAGCGATAACGCCCTCTTCAACGGCCGCGCGGGCGGCGTTGATGGCGTCCTCGACGCGCAGCTTGCGCTCGTTGACCTCGGTCTCGGTAGCGGCACCAACGCGGATGACGGCAACGCCACCGGAGAGCTTGGCCAGACGCTCCTCGAGCTTCTCCTTATCCCAGGTGGAATCGGTGCGCTCGATTTCGCGACGCAGCTGCTCGCGGCGCTCCTCGACGGCCTCAGCGGTACCTGCACCATCCACAATCACGGTGTCTTCCTTGGACACGGTGACGCGGCGGGCAGAACCGAGAACCTCCGGGCCGACCTCCTTGAGGTTGATGCCAACCTCCGGGTCGACGACGGTAGCGCCGGTGACGACAGCCAGGTCGTCCATGAAGCCCTTGCGGCGCTCGCCGAAGTACGGGGACTTCACGGCGGCGACCTTGAGGACCTTGCGGATGGAGTTCACGACGAGCGCCTGCAGCGGCTCGCCCTCGATGTCCTCTGCAATAATGAGCGTCGGGCGCGAGGACTCCGCGATCTTCTCCAGCAGCGGCAAGAAGTCCGGCAGGGAGGAGATCTTGTTGCGGACGAGGAGAATTGCGGCGTCGTCAAGCACGGCGTTGTAGGTCTCCTCCTCCGTTGCGAAGTACGGGGAGAGGTAGCCCTTGTCGAAGGAAATACCCTCAGTAACGTCCACGGTGGACTCGATGGTCTGGGACTCCTCGACGGTCACGACGCCGTCCTTGCCCACCTTGTCCATCGCGCCGGCAACCATCTCGCCGACCTCCGCATCGCGGGAGGACACGGTGGCAACCTGGGAGATCTCCGCAGAAGAGTTCACCGGGGTGGCGCGCTTCTTGAGTTCTTCGACGACCTTCTCAGCAGCCGCCGCGATGCCCTTGTTGAGCTCCACCGGGTTAGCGCCGGCGGCAACGTTGCGCAGGCCCTCGAATACGAGTGCCTGGGCCAGCAAGGTGGCGGTGGTGGTGCCGTCGCCGGCGATGTCGTTGGTCTTGACGGCCACGGACTTCACCAGCTGGGCGCCGAGGTTCTCAAAAGGATCGTCGAGGTCAATGTCGCGGGCGATGGTGACGCCGTCATTCGTGACGGTCGGGCCACCGAAAGCCTTGGACAGCACGACGTTGCGGCCGCGGGGGCCGAGGGTGACCTTGACGGCGTCGGCCAGCGTGTCTACACCGCGCTGGATGCCCTCGCGGGCCTCCTGGTCAAATGCAATCAGTTTTGGCATAGGGTTAATCGCCTACTTCTCGATGACAGCGAGCAGATCACGAGCGGACAGCAGGAGGTACTCCTGGCCGTCGTACTTCAGCTCGGTGCCGCCGTACTTGGAGAAGATGACGGTGTCACCCTCGTTAACGCCAACCGGGACAACCTCGCCCTTATCGTTGGTGCGGCCCGGACCGACGGCTACGACGGTGGCCTCCTGCGGCTTCTCCTTCGCGGAGTCCGGGATAACCAGGCCGGACGCAGTGGTGGTCTCAGCTTCAACGATCTGGACGAGGACCTTGTCCTCCAGCGGCTTGATGTTTGCCATGATGATTTCCTCCAAAGTGTTCTTAATGCGCGCCCACGTGGACGCGCGTGTGCCGGTTGTGGGTAGCCCAGCACAGCCGTCGTCGCGGGTGAACAACTGTGGGTCAAAACAACCTGCCTAGCACTCTACCCTCGCGACTGCTAGCCCTCAACAGCCCGGGCCGCCAACCCGTTCGCCCTCCGCGAACGCCGCCCTCGCGCGCGCGAGAGTTGTCATGATTCCCGCCGCAACCTCGGCCAATAGAACCGGAGAGCGTCTCGAAAACGGCCAAAGACGCTCGGACTCGATACGAGCCGTCGCGTCCTTGGGTTCCTGAGGGCTGCGCTAACGCACCCTAGGCCTACTTATGGGATTTACGAATTTAAACCTGCTTATCGGAGTTGATGACGGCCGCGCGCCACAGGTTGTACTCCTCCGGGTTGTCCTCGCGGTAGTTCTTCACCGCGCGGATGCCGTGCTCAACGGCCTCGACGACCTCGTCGATGTTCTTGTCGTCGCCGTCGGCAGTGACGAAGATGACCGGGCCGCAGATGGAGCGGATCGGGTCCTGCAGGAAAGCGGAGTTGCCGGTAGCGGCTGCGTTGCGGGCCAGGGAGGCCACCGGGTTCGGGTCGGCGTCGTCAGCCTTCGCGTTCGGGTTGAACAACGCCGCGTAGGTCTGGCCATCATCCTGGAAGGCCACGGAAACGCGATCCTCGGTGGTACCACCGAGGAATTGGTTTGCCTGTTCGAGCTCAAACTCGATGATGCGGCGGGACAGATCAGGGTTAACGAGGAATCCAGTGGTCATAGCGGTGTGAGCTCCTTGTGTGTGAGCCGGACGATTATCGGTCATCACACTACCGGCCCCCTGGGGATTGCGCATCCGCTAGCGCGCAGAGGCGACGAGGGGAACCTCCACCTCAAGCTGTGTATCGGTCCCGCATGCCAGGCCGGAAGGCTCGGCGCCTTCGTGAATGAGCTGGGCGGCCACCGCCGCAATCATCACGCCGTTGTCGGTGCATAGCTTGAAGCGCGGCACACGCAGCTCAATGCCCGCAGACTCGCAGCGCTTTGCCGCCAGTGCGCGCAGCCGCGAATTCGCCGCCACGCCGCCACCGAGCAGCAGCACCTTGGCCCCGGTGTCCTGGCAGGCGCGCACGGCCTTGGCGGTCAGCACATCCGCCACTGCCTCCTGGAAGGAGGCACACAGGTCTTCGACCTGGACCGTGGTGCCCTCGCGCTCGGCCTTTTCCACGTGGCGTGCTACCGCCGTCTTGAGTCCCGAGAAGGAGAAATTGTGGCGGTTGGGCCCGCGCAGGTCCTCGGCCTTGGACAAACCTCGCGGCAGGTCGATGGTGGGCTTTCCTTGGGCGGCCAGCTTATCGATGACCGGCCCTCCCGGATACCCCAACCCCAGGAGGCGGGAGACTTTGTCGTAGGCTTCGCCGGCGGCGTCGTCAAGCGTGGTGCCCAGTTCCTTCATGGGTTTGCCCACGGCCTCGACCTCAAGCAGCTGGGTGTGACCGCCAGAGACGAGCAGGGCCACCGAGTGCGGCAGCTCCTCGCCCTCCAGGTTGGCCACCGCGACGTGCCCGCCGAGGTGGTTGACGCCGTAGAAGGGCACGCCCCACGCCGAAGCAAAGGCCTTGGCGGCAGACGTCCCGACGAGGAGTGCGCCGGCGAGGCCCGGCCCCACGGTGGCGGCCACCGCATCTGGCTTCTCGACGCCCGCCTCCTCCAACGCTGCCTTCATCACCTGCGGCATGGCTTCGAGGTGGGCGCGGGAGGCAATCTCCGGCACCACACCGCCGAAGCGTGCGTGCTGCTCCATGGAGGAGGCGACGACGTCGGCGCGGATCTCCATGTGTCCGTTCTCAGACAGCTCGATGATGCCCACGCCGGTTTCGTCGCAGGAGGACTCGATGCCGAGGATTAACATCTCTCACTCTTTCGTGGTCGGTACATGGTGTGGGCGTCCGCGCCGGAGGGCTGATAGTAGTTGCGGCGCAGGCCGTTGATGACAAAATCATAGGCCTCGTAGAGGCGGATGGCCGGATCGTTGCCCACGCGCACTTCGAGGAAGATGGGCGCGTCGTGGGAATCTGCAAGCTCGACGATGGCGTCCATCATCAGCCGCGCGATGCCCTGCCGTTGGGCGGCAGGGTCGACACCGATGGTGTGGATTTCGTACTCCGGCCAGGCAGCGGGCCCCATCCGTCCCACGCCGGCGTAACCGAGAACTTCCGCGCGGTTGTCGTTGTGGTCGTCGCTTGCGTCAACCGCCCAGTAGGTGGTGTGGCCCGCCGCGATTTCCTGCTCGAAGGCATGCGCCGGCCATGGGTGTTCGCCGGGGAAGAGTACCTTTTCCAGCTCGGCGCAGCGCGGCGCGTCCGCGGGGGTCAGTGGGCGCAGCCTCATGATTCGGGAGTGTCCTCGATGCCGCCGACGAGCGCGGCCGAGCGCGGCTTGGCCTGTGGCTCCACGGCATCGGGACGGCGAAGGTAGAGCGGGACGAGTGGCGCGGGTTCAGCGGACAGATCAGCGCAGGCCACCAAACCCGCGGCGCGCGGTGTGGCCCACTCGCGGGGAAGGTCAGCGATACCTTCCGGCAAACGCGGGGCGATGGACTCTGGGAACACTAGGCGCGTGCTCTCCGGACTCGAAAGTCCGGCGGTGCTCAGATCGAGGGATTCCGGCTTCGATACGTTCGGGCCGCTACGGCGCTCCCCTTCGTCATAGGTGGCCCAGTAGACCTCTTTGCGGCGAGCGTCGATGGCCACCAGCCACTCCCCCATTCGACCATGCGCGATGGCATCCAAGGTGCACACGCCATGCACGGGCAGGTGGAGGGCCACGCCCAACGCGGAGGCGGTGGCCATGCCCACGCGCAGGCCGGTAAATGGTCCGGGCCCCGTGCCCACGACGATGGCGGAGAGATCTGGGTAGGTCAGGGAGGCGTCGGCAAGCAGCTCCTCGATGGTAGGGATGAGCTGCTCATTGTGGGCGCGCGTACCGCTGATGACGCGGTCGATGCTGTCGCCAGTGTCGGTGTCAACGATGCCCGTGACCAGATCCGTGGTGGCGGTATCGAGTGCGAGGACCTTCATTAGCCCACGAACTGCCAGGCAGGAGCGTCCTCATTGTCAGCGCCCTGCTGCAACATCTGGTCATCACCGCGCAGGAACTGCAGCGGCTCGCCCGGCTGGATGCCGCGCAGCGGCGGAGCGTCCTGGCCCTGGGCCTTGGCCATCTCCACCTGCTCGAGGACGCCGGAGCAGAGGTCCACCTGGGAGCGGTTCAGCTTCTCCACCTGGTACTCCTGATTGACGCTGACGGTGACAAAGTAGTTCTCATCCTCCGCCACCTTGCCGTCGACGAAGTCGATACCGGCGACATCCACGCCGCCTTCCCCAAGCTGCTGCTCCGTAGCACCCGGGCAGACGACGAGACCGGCAATCCAATCCTGGCCGTAGACGTCGGGGACCAAGAGCGCGGAGAAGCTCAGGTTCTTCGGGTACGTGTCCAAGGTTTCACCCAACGTCGAGGAAGGCTCCTCCGGCGAACGGGTCATGGACAGCGCGATGAGCAAGCCAAGGACGATGGCAAAGCCGCCGATGACGACGGTCGTGATGAATTGGCCGATTTTATTCATGGGGATGTGCTCCTAATAATAGGGAGTTCAGTACGGGGATATCCTACGCGACCGCCCTGCAGCGACCCTGACCGGCCCTTCCGGTGCCGATAAAAGGATCAGACGATCAACAGGGCAAGGACCTGACACATGAGGATCTTGCCGATCATCGCCGTGGGGTACACGGTGGCATAGCCGCGCTCTGCCAGCTGGGTGCCGGTCTGGGGGTTGAGGTAGGCCATGATCGCCGGGTTCGTGGTCATGCCTGCGGCGATGCCCATCGATTCATCAAACTTCAGGTGCAGCACCAGCATGGATACCGCGACGATGCCGATGGCGGAGACCAGCGACAGCACAATACCCACGCCCATATACTTCAGGGAGGTCGGATCCGACAAGGCGTCGCGGAACTGGCCGCCAGCCGACGTTCCCACGCCCGCCAGGAACAAGGTCAAGCCCAGCGTGGAGATAGTCTGCTTGGCGTGGAAAGGAAGCTGCCAGTTAATCGGGCCCGAGCGCCCCAGCGCGCCCAGGATGAGGCCGACGACGATGGGGCCGCCACCGAAGCCGAAGGACAGCGTCGTGCCGCCTGGCAGCGGAATCGGGATAGCACCGAAGAGCAGACCAATGAAGAGGCCGAGGGCAAAGGGGAAGAGATCGACGTTGCCGAGTTTGGCTTCGGAGTCGCCGAGGAAACGGCGGACGTCGTCAAGCCTGCCCGGCGCGGTGATGACGCGCACACGGTCCGAGTAGTGCAGGACGGTTTCCTCGTTCGGCACGACGTCGGAGTCACCGCGGCGCACGCGCGCGATGAGGAAGCCTTCCTTGACAGTGTCCAAGTCCTTGAGCTGATAGCCCGCAACACGTGGGCTGGACACGGTCAGGCGGCGGTAGACCAGGCCATCTTCCTCGTGGAGGTTGAGGTGGATCTCCTCACCCAGCTGGGAAATCGCACTATCGAGCGCTGGTGCCGTGCCGTTGAGCAAGAGCTCCATGCCGGCGCGCAGCGGCAGCTCCGGGTAGGCCAGGTTGTGGTTGTGGGGATTGTTGACGTGGCGGGTAGCGATGACACGCTCGCCGGTTACTTCCTGCAGCTCCCCTACCGTTGCGTCGAAGTCGCGGGTCAGGCGCACCGCCCGCCACTCCAGTGGCTCCGCAATCATGCCCTCGGCGCGGGCGTCCTCAACGTGATTCACGCGCAGCGCCTTCGCGCCGATGGCGGCCACCAAAATGGTTCCGATAATGCAGCCAGGGTAGGCCAAGGAATAGCCCACCACCGGGGTGCTATCGCCGCCCAGGGCCTCGACGACCGCGGCCATACCAGGCGTCGAGCTGAGCGAACCTGCCAGCGTGCCCACGCTGATCGCGGGGTCCAGATCAAAGAGGCGCATCGCCAAGGTTGTCAGCCCCGCGAGCAGGAAGAAGAAGACGATGACCACCATGGACATCTTCCAACCGCGCCGGCGGAAATCTTCGAAGAAGCTGCGACCAAAATTCAGGCCGATAACGTAAACGAAGATGGCCAGACCAAACTGATAAACAAAGGCGGGGACCACGATGTCCGGGTTCGCCGCGGACAAGCCCAAGGCCACGAACATCGCCGCTGCGGCGCCGAGCGAGATGCCGAAGACATTAATCTTGCCAACGGCCAGTCCCACCGCCATGATCAGAAAGAGCGTCAGCAGGGGCTGTTCGGCAAGAAAAGCCAGCACGTTAGTTCACCCATTTCCATGTAAAGACGCGGACGTCATCGTCCGAGTCGCGGTTGATTGTGATGGCGAGGTACGCATCGGACAGGCGCTCCATGAAGCCCCCACCCCACTCGGCAACGACCACGGCGTCCTCGATTTCGGTGTCCAAGTCTAGACTGTCCAGCTCCCCCAACGGATCATCCGAATGATCGAGCAAGCGGTAGGCATCCACGTGCACCAACGTCGGCCCGCCCACGCGGGAAGGGTGCTCGCGCGCGATGACGAAGGTCGGCGACGTCACCCGCCCCTTCACCTGCATCCCGCGGGCAATGCCCTGCGTAAAGGTGGTTTTCCCGGCACCTAAGGGGCCGTCGAGGATCACCAAGTCCCCTGCTTCCAGCGTCGCGCCCAGCTCTTCGCCGAAGGCCTGGGCATCCTCCGGGGTGGCAGCCACACGGCGCCCTTCGTGCGGAAAATCACTGCGCATCGTTAGCTCCTTCACAATAGGTGCGCGTGGTGCGCCCGGTGGGGCGGCACACCACTTCATAGTTGATGGTGCCAGCGGCCGCGGCCAATTCTGTAGCGCTCATACCGCCGCGCCCAAAGATAACGGCAGTGTCCCCGGCGCGCACGCCATGAGGGTTCGCGCCGAGGTCGACGACGATCTGGTCCATGCAGACCCGCCCCACCTGCTGGTACAACTCGCCACCAATGCCTACCTGCAGCGCCCCCTGAAAGGCGCGCGGCAGCCCGTCGGCATAACCCACGCTGACGGTGGCGAGCTCGCGGTCACTATCCGCGGTCCAGGTCAGGCCATAGCATGTGGACTCCCCCGCCGAAATCGGCTTCACAGCAACAACGGAAGCCTCCCACGTCATGGCTGGTTCCAGCCCATGGTCGAGCCCGGCCACCGGTTCAAGCCCGTACAGGGCCACACCGGCGCGCACTTGTTCAAAACGTGCTGAGGGGCGAGTCAATGCCGCCGGCGAATTGGCCAGGTGGTTCAGCGGGCACTCCAGCCCCACCTCGCGTGCAAGCGCTAGGGCCTGGCGGAATTCCGCCTCCTGATGATCATTGTGCGGGTGCTCCGGCTCGTCCGCACAGGCAAAGTGGGACATGAGGCCTAGGACGGTGATGTGGGGGGCGTCGGCAAGCAGGCGGAAGGTCTCCTGCCACGCATGCTTGTCGACGCCCGACCGGTGCATCCCCGTTTCCACCATCACGAAGGCTTCGGTGGGCGCTTCGGCAGCCTCGATGAGGGCTCGTGCGTGCATCAAAGATGGGATGCCGATCTGAATACCAGCGGCAAGGGCTGGGGCGAGGTCCTCCGTTGGCTCCCACAGCCACGCGGCGATGGGAAGGTCCTCGATGACGCCTCGCAACTCCACGGCCTCGACGAGCGTGGCCACCCCGAAGGCGTCTGCCCCCGCCTTCGCCATGACCGGTGCGCAGCGCTGCGCACCGTGCCCGTACGCGTCCGCCTTGACCACGCACATGAGGCGGGCCGGGGCCACCGCCTCCTTCACGCGAGCAACATTGTGGGCAATAGCGTTGAGGTCAACGGTGGTTTTTAACATACCCACCATTGTGCCACTTGAGGGCTCAGCGCTATTCGACGGTCACCGACTTCGCCAGGTTGCGCGGCTGGTCTACGTCATAGCCCTTGGCGGTGGCTACACCGCAGGCGAAAATCTGCAGCGGAACGGTAGCCAACAGCGGCTGCATCAGAGTCGGTGCCTGCGGGATGCGGATGATGTGGTTGGCGTAGGCCTCGACCGCCTCGTCGCCCTCTTCCGCGATGACGATGGTGATAGCGCCGCGGGCGCGAATCTCCTGGATGTTGGAGACGACCTTGGCGTGCAGGGAATCGCGACCGCGCGGGGAAGGCACGATGACAAAGACCGGCTGGCCCTCCTCGATAAGCGCGATCGGGCCGTGCTTGAGCTCGCCGGCAGCGAAGCCCTCCGCGTGCAGGTAGGCGATCTCCTTGAGCTTGAGCGCGCCCTCCAGTGCGACCGGGAAACCGACGTGGCGGCCCAAGAAGAGCACCGACTTAGCGTTCTCCATGGCAGTGGCCAGATCGTAGACCTGCTTTTCGTTGTCGATGACTGCCTGGACCTTATCCGGCATCGCACGCAGGTCATCCAGGACGGAATTGACCTCATCGGAGAACATGTTGCCGCGCAGGCGCGCCAGGTAGAGGCCAAGTAGGTAGGTCGCGGTGATCTGTGCCAGGAAGGCCTTGGTGGAGGCCACGGCGATCTCCGGGCCGGCGTGGGTGTAGAGGGCGGCGTCGGACTCGCGCGGAATGGAGGAACCCTGGGTGTTGCAAATAGCAATCACCTTGGCGCCCTGCTGGCGGGCGTGGCGCACTGCCATGAGGGTATCCATGGTCTCGCCCGACTGTGACAGGGCCACGACCAGGGTCTTCTCGTTGACAATGGGATCGCGGTAGCGGAACTCGTGGGCCAGCTCCACCTCACACGGGATGCGGCACCAGTGCTCGATGGCGTAGCGCGCGACGTGGCCGGCATAAGCGGCGGTGCCGCAGGCGATGACGATGATCTTGTCGATGGACTTGAGCACCGACTCCTCAATGCGGATCTCATCGAGGACCAGGTTGCCGGTCTCGTCGAGGCGGCCGAGCAGCGTATCGCGCACGGCTGCTGGCTGGTCGTGGGTTTCCTTCTCCATGAAGGAGTTGAAGCCGCCCTTTTCGGCAGCGGCGGCATCCCACTTGATCTCGAAAGGCTTGCCCTGGGCGGGGTTGCCGTCGTAGTCGGTGATCTCGATGTCATCCGCGGTGATGGTGACGACCTGGTCGTTGTCCATCTCCACGGCGGACTTGGTGTAGTCGATGAAGCCGGAGACATCCGAGCCGAGGAAGTTCTCCCCCTCACCCAAGCCGATGACCAGCGGCGAATCGCGGCGCGCAGCCACGATGCGATCGGCCTGCTCGGCATGAATAGCCAAGAGGGTGAACGCGCCTTCCAGGCGCTTGCCGGTCAGCTGCATAGCCTTGGTGAGGTCGCCGCCGGCCTCATTGTGGAACACATCTGCCAGAAGGGTGGCGGCTACCTCGGTGTCGGTCTCGGACACGAAGTTATGGCCCTTGGCCTCCAGCTCGCTCTTAAGCTCGGCGAAGTTCTCGATGATGCCGTTGTGCACGACGGCGAGCTTGCCGCCGTCCACGACGTGCGGGTGGGCGTTCAGATCGGTTGGACCACCGTGGGTTGCCCAGCGGGTGTGCCCAATGCCCAAGACGGAATCCTTCAGCGGGCGCGCAGCGATTTCAGCTTCCAGCGCAGCGACCTTTCCAGCCTTTTTGCGCCAGGAGATCTCCCCATCGGCGTACATTGCGACGCCTGCTGAGTCATAGCCGCGATACTCCAATCGGCGCAGGCCCTCCAGCACAACGTCGAGGGCAAAGTACTCACGACCATCGGTGTTATGGCCAATGTATCCAACGATTCCACACATGGAACGGAATTTTACAGCATGATTTATCGTGCCGAATCGCAAGGATCGTGCTTAAAACCTTCCCCCACCTATCTGGTACATGTCCACCTCTTTGTCTACGCTTTCCTCTATTCTGTAAAGCGTGTCTGCGAATTTGAAGAAGCATCTCGGTACGTTGTCCAAGCGCGGCCCGCACCGCGTCCTCGTTGGGGACCTGTCTTATGCAGGGCTAGAAGGCAAGGTCTACACCCCTGTTGAAGGCAAGGGCCTGCCCGCCGTGGCGTTTGCCCACGACTGGACGAAGAGCATCAAGGACTACCACGCCACCCTGCGCCACCTGGCCAGCTGGGGCATCGTGGTGGTTGCTCCCGATACGGAGACTGGTGTGTTTGCCAAGCACCGTAACCTGGCTGCCGACCTCGAATCGGCTTTGCAGATTGCCGCCGGCGTTAGGCTGGGCGCTGGCAAGATTTCGGTGTCCGCTTCCAAGCTGGGCGTTTTCGGCCACGGCATGGGAGGCGGCGTAGCCACCTTGGCTGCCGTGGATAACCCGAAGGTCCGCGCCGTCGCAGCCCTCTACCCTGCTGATACCTCACCATCCGCCGTTCAAGCTGCCCGCACCGTCAAAGCACGCGGCCTCGTTATCGGCGCGGGCCAGGATGACATCTTCCGCGCCGGCAACCCCGCAAAGCTGGCCAACGCGTGGGGCGGACCGGTGGCCTACCGGGAGATTGCCAAGGGCACGCAGTCCGGTTTCAGCGAGGATAAGTTCTTCAAGTTGGCACTTGGTTCCGGCTTCTTCCAGGGCTCCGCAGTCGAGACCGCCCGCGGCCTTGTGACCGGCTTCTTCCTTTCCACCCTGGCTGGCGAATCCAGGTATGACGGCTTTGCGGATGCCGATGCCTCCGCGAAGGGCGTTGAGAGCTTCACCGGCGAGGACTTAGCTCAACGCGCCGGCTTTGAGTACAGCAAATAAAGCTCCAACGAAAGAGCGCTTCACAGCGCGGCTTTTCCTAACTACAGCAGGACGATCAGTTGTCGTCCTGCTGTAGTTGTTTTAGCTTAGGGACTTCAAGAAAATACCAGGCAATAAGTGCAATGCCCGGCAGAAGCAACTGAGCGGCCGTCCACAGCTTTATGTGGGACATTTCTCTGTCGAATTTAATCTCAATGCCAAGCACAACAAAAGCCACCAAGAGGTACAGCATGGGAAGAACGCCCCACAGGACGTCATGAAGCCAAGGCACTGTTGTCATGCGGCATTCTCCTCACCCTGGTTGATACGTGCAGTAGGCAGTCACCTCACGGTATCACCTGTGGCTGCGAGGAACCAGACTTGTTTCTCGCTGCTGCTTCAGCTGCGCCTGAGCACCGACTGCACCTGACCGCGCGGACGGCCCCGGCCCTGCCCCTGCGCTTGACTATGCGGCACGCCCCTGGACTCTGGGTTTCGCCCCGGCGTAGGTGCGTGCGGCGCATGTGTGTGCGCTTGGGCTTGGGCCGCGCGCTGAGCGGACTTCTCAAGCTCGTCCTGTGCCTTAGCCATCGCTTTCTCAAACTCCAGCAGCCGTGCGGCTGTGCGCTCACGGAATCCGCGTGCGAACTCATCGAAATCATTGTGCGGCATTACCACTGCCCTGCCTTTCGCGCCTGTACGGATGGGGAATCTGAGCTTTCTTCCGGTGCCGTTTCCGGTGTCATTTCTGGTGCGGCTCCCGCGCCGGGAGCCGGCCCAGACGCTGGCTCAGGGGGCGGTTCAGGGGCTGGTACCGGTGCAGGTTCCGGCACTGGTGCCGGTGCCGGCGCTTCCGCTGCCTGCATATGCGCCAGCTTCTCCGGTGGAGCTTCTGGCTCCGGAACGTTATTTAGCTCTGGCGGTGGTGGCGTGACTCCGTTGTCCGGGGCTGGTTCTGGTGCCGGCGGTGGACCTGGCTCCGGTTCCGGCTGCGGCTCTGGTTCTGGTTCGGGCTCAGGCGCAGGTTCCAGCTCAGGCTCCGGTAGGTTCTCAATGAAATCCACGGCGGCTTCAGCCAGCAGCCCAAGCCCCAGAATGGCAACTCCTACGCCTAGGATGCCCAGACTTCCGCAGCAGGATTCCTCCAGCTTACACTCACAGGATTCCGCGTTAGGACTCTCGCCGCTTTCTTCCTCACAGTCTTCAGCTTCTACAGGCTCGTCAGGCTCCTCGACCTCTTCGACTACCTGCACCGCCTCCTCCGGGCATTCAGTCACCTCCGCCTGCACGGGTGCGGTCGGCACGTCAACCTCGCTGGGCACCTCAATCCCGGCGTCGGCCGGCGTGGTGGTTCCCACGTCGCGCGGCTGCTCAGTGCAGGTACAAGACTGCTGCGACTCCTTCTCCGCGTGGCACCCGCACGGCTTGTGCTCTTCTTCTGTTGCGGTGGAATCGGGTGTGGGCTGCGCTTGCGCTGCGGGCTCAGTCGGCACGGTATGCGGCGTGTTCGGTTTCGCTGGCCGAGGCTTATCCTCAGCCGGCGGGCATTCTTCTTCCGAAACCCCTGCGGGCTGGGTTGGCGCAGGTTTTTCTGGCGGTGCCACCGGTTTGTCTGGTTCCGGCTCGACTGGTTGCTGCGGTGGAGCAGGCTGCGCTGTCGGCGCCGGTGGCGTTGGCTGGGCTTGCGCCGGTGCCGTTGGTTCTGCGGGGCTCACAGGTTTCGTCGGTTCACAGGGCTCAGGATCCGGTTGTGGGCACTCCTTCGGCTTCTCCTCGCAACCGCATTCAGGCTCAGGCGGGGTTTCCGGCAGCTCCCGCTCGCATACCTCGGTGCAGCGCTTTTCAAACTCGCCGTAGCAATTTTCAATGGCAGTGTCGCGGTCCCGACAGGTTTGCGAAATGGTGTCATTCGTCTGGTCGATTAGGTCACCGCCAATGCGCGAAATAACTGGGACGATGGCCTTGCCCAACGGGTGCCGCTGCAGCAACATGGTCAAGATATTCAGCAGCGGAATTACTGCAGAAATCAACTCCGCTACGGCAGATTCGGAAACACTGACCACGTCTTCGATGGCCTCGGAGCACTGCTGCGCGGACTCCACCAGATCATCGGCTTCGTCCCTTTCCTTCTCAAAGTCATCCTGCACGCCGCGCAGGTGATCCATGATCGCTCCCCCAGCCAGCGACAGCACCGTGCCAAGGAGGAAATCCCGCAGACCATTGCCGCCGCGCAGTGGACGTCGCGCGCCCATCGCCGACGCGGTATGCGTCACGAGCTCTCCTGGGTTGATCCCGTCGACGGAACCCACCATGTCCCCCAACAAATCAATCGGTGTGCTGGGACCGGAGTAGCCGCCAAGGCTCGCAGCCTGAAACTGGGAGACTACCTGTGAATAATCGCCCAAGAGCGACTTGATCATCGTGGACATCAGTTCGCCCCCGTTTCCTGGCTGCCGAATTGGCCAGCGAGGCCACGGTCGACGTCGCCAAACGCCCGCACCTGCTCACGCGCGGCGCCCGCGGTGGCCGATATGTTCTCCAAGCGCCACGCACCGCGCTCGTGTAGCCGACTCAACAACGCCTGAATCTGCGCCCCATGCCCGCTAAAATCCCGCCCCGCAGAAGACGGGGCAAAGCTCGGTCTGTCCCCGCGGTGTGCGTCACTTTGGGCGCGGGCTTGGTCCATGACGTCGTCGAGAAGCCGCGTGGCTTCCTCCTCATCAAAAAATACGTCGGGCATGTGCGCCCTCCTTCTTGTCCACAACAAACAGTGATTCCTGCTCTTATTGGACTGAGAAAGCCACCCGCCGGTTCCCCCACCGCGCAGAAAAAGAAGAAACCCCAGGCCAAAGGCCCAGGGTTGCGATTATGCGGGTAGAACTAGACAGCGGCAACGACGGCAGCAAGCTTGCCCGCTACCTTGCGTGCCTGCTCCTTTTCAGCTGCTTCCACCATGACGCGGAAGAGCTCCTCTGTGCCTGAGGGGCGCAGCAGGACGCGGCCCGTATCACCAAGCTCTGCCTCGGCGGCGGCAATAGCTTCCTTGACTTCGGGAGCATTGAGGATGACCGCCTTATCGGACACCGGCACGTTGATGAGCACCTGCGGCAATACCGTCATCACGGAGGCCAGCTCCTTAAGGGTCTTGCCGGACTTAGCCATGCGCGCCATGATGGACAGTCCCGTCAGTGTGCCATCGCCAGTGGTGCAATCATCCGGCAGCACGACGTGACCGGACTGCTCGCCGCCCAGGGAGAAATCACCGCGGTTGAGCTCCTCCAGCACGTAGCGATCCCCCACGGCGGTTTCCTTGACCTCAATGCCCTGCTCCTGCATCGCCAGCTTCAGCCCCAGGTTCGACATCACGGTGGCCACCAGGGTGTTGAAGCGGAGGTCGTTCTCTTCCTTCATGCCCACCGCGAGGATCGCCATGATCTGGTCACCGTCAACGACGTTGCCCTCAGCATCGACGGCTAGGCAACGGTCAGCGTCACCGTCGTGGGCCAGGCCCAGATCAGCGCCGTGCTCGACGACGGCCTCCTGAGTCTTCTCAATGTGGGTCGAACCGCAGTCCTCGTTGATGTTGAAGGCATTGGGCTTGTTGTGGATAGCAATGACCTCAGCGCCCGCTGCCTCATAGGCCTGCGGAGCAACCTTGGAGGCAGCACCGTTTGCGGTGTCGACGACAACCTTGATACCGCTCAGATCCGTGGTGACGACCTCTGCTAGGTGCTTGAGGTAGCGCTCCCGGCCGTCGGGGGCCTCCGAAATAATGCGGCCAATCTTGGTCCCCGTGGGCCCACCGTCGGTGAGGTTGTCCATGGCAGCCTGGATGCGGTCTTCCACCTCATCCGGCAGCTTCTTGCCGCCCGCGGAAAAGAACTTGATGCCATTGTCCGGCATCGGGTTGTGGGAGGCGGAAATCATCACGCCGAGGTCCGCCCCAAAATCATCGGTGAGGAATGCGATGGCCGGGGTCGGCAGCACGCCGACGCGCACGACGTCGACGCCGCGTGAGGCCAAGCCCGAGGCAATCGCCGCATCCAACATCTCGCCCGACACACGCGGGTCGCGCCCAATAATCGCCAGCGGGCGGCGCTCGTAGGACTCCCGGTCCGAGGTCAGCACCTCCGCCGCTGCCTGCCCTAGGCGCAAAGCCAGAATGGGAGTGAGCTTCTTGTTCGCGAGGCCGCGAACTCCATCGGTTCCAAAAAGTCGAGTCATAGTTGTTTATTATGCCCGCTCCCCCTTGCCTGGCGCAGGTCGGCTCGTTCTTGTTGTGTAGACTTCTTCCCACCTTCTGCCCTGTGAGCAGGGCCGGTGGGGAGTTTCCCCAGTTAACGCGCGCGCTGGGCCGTCCTCTGCTTGAATAATCACCATGTCCTATGCGAAAGGCTTGACTCGCGTGAGGGAGTCGAAGGGAGTGAAACTCTTCAAAGCCCTCACCGATGGTGTGCTCACCAAGTTCAACATGGCGGTACTCGTTGTCGCAGCGCTATTTCTGGTGCTCGGAAATACCGAGCCCGCGGAAACGGAAGAACCTGCAGTCATCGCTCCGGGCGAAACGGTGGAGTTGCAGCAGGCCCAGGTGGTCGTCGATAAGCCCCGCGTCGAGGCCGGCCAAGTCCACGTCACCGCCACGTTCCTCAACACCCACGACATCGCCTTCACGGACTACCAACAGATGTTTAGCCTTACCCGCAATGGTGAGCCTATCCCCTTTGAGCAGTTCTCCATCGCGCCTTCACTGGAGAACGGGGCGGTGACCAGGCCCAACCCCGGGGTTCCCTTCGCCGTCGACATCACCGTCGACGATGCCCCCGGAACAGCGCTTGTTCTCAACGATCTGACGGTGCGCAAATCCAGCCTGGACATGTCCTACCGCTGGTTTGACCCCACCCCCGTAGCAGAGATGGAGTTGGCATGACCCACCGCAAATCTTCCTCCCTGCCCCTGCTCAACCGCAAGAAGGTCCCCATGATCGCCGTGGCCGCAGCGATCACCTCCCTGGGCATCTTCATTAGTGACCAGATGCCCGATCCGCGCGAGGTGGAATTCTCCCACTTTGAGTACACCGACGAAATACCCGGGCACACCCGCATTAGCCAGGTAGACGTCCACACTCGCCCGCTGGCGTCTGGAGACTACGCGGAATTCACCGGTACTCTGCCCGAGGGCGAGGAGCTCAGTGAGCTGTATGAAGTAGCCGTCGATTTCACGCTGGAGCGCACTCACTCCTACCCCCTGAGCCTGAAATTAGAAGACTCCGAGGGCCGTGTTTTCCGCACGACCACACCGCAATGCGACGCCGAGGTCGTCTCCCTCCCCATGACATGTACCAGTCTCTTTGTACTCCCAGAGGATTCGCTGGGCCCCGCCACGCTGGCGCTAGAGGTGGAGAATCTCCTCGGCGACTTCCACCAACAACCGGTCCCCATGGGCAAGGAACTTCACACAGCCGTGGAGGTTAAAGCATGACGTCCCAAGACACAGCATCGAAGAAGGCCTCGAAGGCGTGGTGGTGGGCAGCAACTCTTCCGGCGCTCGCGATCATGGTGGCGGCCTCCTCCTCCGTCATGGTGCACGGCTACCGCCCGCTGTCGATGCATTCAACCGTCGAGGCCACCAAGCAAGAGCCCGCCGAGTTCAGCTTTGATTATCAGCTAGACCACGATACCGCCCGGCGCTCGGCGACGGTCACCCTGGCCGCCATCGACAAGGCAGACCCCTCCGAATTCAGCTCCCTTTATGCCGACAAAAGCCTCATGGATCCCCCTGCGCTCCCCGGGGACACCGCACTCTACAAGGCCACCGTGGACTGGCATGCGGATCCGGAAAGCCCACTGGAAGGCTGCGAGGTCGGGCTCCGTGACGGCCAAGGGATCGAGCAACCTGTCCGCCTCGTGTTGTCCCCGCAGGACGTGCCGACCGATATGCCCGCCGCCTTCCCCAACCTCTGTGAACCCGAAGGGGCTGCGGGGCCGATGGCCATCAATCCTTTCGAACTAGATGCCAATATCCTCCCCGAGCCCAGCGCGCGGCCGGCTGAATGGGAGATGACGTACTACTTCGTCACCAACGCCGATTTCGAGCCTTCCGAATTATTCGTCACCTGGGGCGCCCCTTATGAGGTGCGCCTGCGCACAGGCGCTTAGAAGCCTTCTGCGCGGACAACCGCCTCAACGTCCTCCGCGCCCGGATCGGTCTTGTTCCACGGCCACGACACCATTACCTTCTCTTCTGGGTAGTAGACGAAAATGTCGCCACCGCCGAATCCATCCTTGCCCCATTCGTTGACGAGGACTTCCGGGGCGGAACCATTCGCCTCGCGAACAGTACGGGTCGACGTCTGGAAGGCATCATCGTGATAATCGGGCAAGGCTCTGTACATCTCTTCGGCCTCCTCCCCAATGACAATGTCCCGCGGACTATGGAATGTCATGAGCCCCTCAGCGTCCTGCTCCTTGGTAAGCCACGGCTTGCAGGAATAGCCGTGGGCTCCTTCTAGCAGAGCATTCTCGGATTGCAGCGGTGCTTCGGTACACAGGGCGATCTTCTCAATGAAGGCCTCCGGCAAGACGTCCGCGGTCTCAGGGCGCAGGTTCACGATGTGGTCCTCTCGCAGGTCCGGACGCGCCAGCTCCTCGCTGGACCCGCGCCTGTTGATCTGCTCAACCGTAATCCCGCCAGCAATCAACACCACCGCGACAACCAGGGTGAGAATGTTCAGCTTGCGCGCGCTGATGTGGGTATCAGGATCGGTCGTGGCTTCTGCGCGATCCACGTCACCGGCTTGAGTGTGCTCAGTAGTCTGTGTCACCGATTCCACCTACTTCTCTCCCGCCTGGCTCGCTGGGACGGCAGATTCAGCGTCCGGCTCTTCGCCTTGGTTTTCGTCGGTGCTCTCATCTGCGTCCTCCGCCTCGGCGTACTCAGCGTTGAGGAAGCGGTCCAGCGCGGCTACCACCAGCGGGAGCGCAACGAGGAAGTACACGGCTCGGGCAAGGACCAGCACATAAGGCTCAAGCCCAATGGTGATGGTCCCCAGCGCCAGCGGTTTGATGATGGCACGCAGGGCATAGATTACGCCCAGCTCAGCGCCCGAAGCCAAGACGAAGACGAGGCAGAAGGTCAGCATGGGGACCGCACCGGCGACTGCCAGCGTCTTGAAATTGCGCCACGCATTACGGAAGGGGCCGACGAGTGGCTGCGCGGCGTTGTCCAGCATGTCTCGCGTCGTTCGGAAGGCTGCTTCCGAATAGCGACGCCCATAATCGGCCCACATCTTCTGCTCGGCATGCGGGGAGAGCTTTCCTCGTTCGGCGGGACCTTCGATGGGGGCATCGGCTACCGTCTGCAGGGGCGGTACCGCGTCCTCCTCGCCTGACGTGTCCGGCTCAGAACTGTCCTTCTCTCTGGTCAGGCTCGTGTTGTAGACCACCGCGCCGAGGGTCAGCCATGCGAAGGGCACGACGATAAAGTTGCCGATTTGCGCCGCGTTATTCCACAGCCACCCAATCACCGCACCAATGACCCAGGTGTGGGCGACAATCCAATCCTTCGCCGTGACAATAGAGTCCCATACGGGGCCAATGCCTTGCCGGCTAAGAATCCACACACGGACCTTCTCAAAATTGCTGGTGATGCTTAGCGACGCCGTGGCCATCCACAGCACCTCCAGGTACGCGGCCGCAGTGGCCACGCCAAAGGCGCGCTCCCCCAACTGCAGCGCACCAATGAGTTTGCGCAGCACCACGATAGAAATGAGAAACCCTGCAAATAGCCATCCGGAGTTTATGAACGAGCGCCCGAAATCATAATCGAGAAAGCTGGTGGCCACCTCGATGGTCACGGAGTCGTAGACAAAGGTCCGCGCGTCGTCGCGCAACAGACCGTGGGAGGAATACACGGTGAGGAACGGGATGAGGAGGCCACCGACGGTCAGCAGCGTGGTCTTATCCAGTTTGCTAAAGCGGGTCTCGCCGCCAAAGAACTCCATGGACGGCTGCATGATCCAAAAGCACACGATGACGCCGGTCATCACAGAAAGCGGCGCAAAGGGGAAGATGAGCGTGGCGGCCAACGGCGAATACTCAGAAATAACCACCGCCAACCACAGCACCGCCGCGCGCACGGCCAGCGACAGGCAAATCACCGTGATCAGCTGCGGCAGGTACCGCCACAGCAGCTTTGCTGCGTCCAAGGGGACTGATAGTGCGTCCCGCGCGCTCTCAAGAATGACTTTCACGCCGCTTAGTATAAGGAGAATCACACCAGTGCGCTGCCCGAACGGGGAAAGCCGCCACCTCCCCCGAAAGGGAAGCAGCGGCTTTCGAAAATGCAGTATGCGCGAAGATTAACGCTTGGAGTACTGCGGGGCACGACGTGCCTTGTGCAGACCAGCCTTCTTGCGCTCCACGGCACGAGCATCACGGGTGAGCAGGCCAGCCTTCTTCAGGGCCTGGCGGTCAGCCGGGTTGTAGATGTTCAGTGCGCGGGCGATAGCCAGACGCAGGGCGCCGGCCTGGCCGGTCGGGCCACCACCGGTGACGGTGACCTTGAGGTCAAACTGGCCCTCGCGCTCGAGGATGGTCAGCGGCTGCAGGATGTCCTGCTGGTGCAGCTTGTTCGGGAAGTACTCGTCAAAGGCACGGCCGTTGACAGAGATGTTGCCGGAACCAGCGACGAGGCGGACACGAGCGATGGCGCGCTTACGGCGGCCAACGGTCTGAATCGGGCCCTCGTGGATAGCCGGGGCAGCGGTCTCAACCTCAGCCTCGGTGTCGGTTGCCAGGGAATCACCGATGGTGTTGGTGAACTCCTCGGTAGCGGCGGTTGCTGCAGCGATGTCGGCAGCGTCGGCTACATTGTTGTCGATGTTCTGCTCGGTCATTACTGTGCCACCTGCTTAAACTCAAAGGTTTCCGGCTTCTGGCCGGCGTACGGGTGCTCCTCGCCCACGAAAACGTGCAGCTTCTTGATGGAGGCGTTGGAAAGCTTGTTGTGCGGCATCATGCCCTTCACAGCTTCCTCGATAACGCGGACCGGGTTGGCGTCCAGGGACTGACCAAGGGTCATGGACTTCAGGCCGCCCGGGTAGCCGGAGTGGCGGTAGCGCATCTCGCGCTCGCGCTTGTTGGAAGAAATGTGGATCTTGTCCGCATTCAGGATGATGATGTGGTCGCCGCAATCAACGTTCGGTGCGTACTGGGGCTTGTGCTTGCCGCGCAGCATGTCAGCCACGGTGGAAGCAAGCTTGCCCAGAACCACGTCGGTAGCGTCGATGACGTACCACTTGCGGGTGATGTCACCGCTCTTCGGGTGGAAAGTAGACAAAATGACTCCTTGAAAGTCTGTCTCGGAACTGCCGGCCAACGCTATGTAAGCCCCTACGCGGTACATACAGCGGCCGGTGGAGACCTGCAGCACGCGCGCACCCACGTCGACGGGGTGCGGACACATAGGTGTTTCACTTTAGTATGAGGCTGTTTGAAAACCCAAAACGCCGATATCGCCCCTCACCAACGCCTCCATCCCCAGATACTTCGGGGTGGGGGTAGAGACAGAAACGTTGATGAGAAGCGATACCGGCGCCTTTCACTAGGTGGGCAGAAAGTGCTGACTGTGAGGTGGTGCGTCCAGCCCTTCCATTGACTGCACCCCCTCTCCTAGCCCTTCACGCCTTCCTCCACGCCACCCACCGCTCATGGTTGTGAATGGTGATGGAAGACTGCGCCCATACTCCTAGCGAAAGACCCGCAGTCGAGACGGTTTAGCCCCAGCTAGCGGCGGCGCGGCGGTTGACGTCACTCATATTGTCATTGCCCTGGGACACCGTGGTGGAGATGGTCGCTAGCACCGTGTTGAGCTCGGCGGCAGCTTTATCCCACTTGGCCTGCGCCGCGTTATATGCGGCGGCGCTTTCTCCCTCCCAGCTCGATACCATCGGCTGCAGGGTGGCCTTGAGGTCACCGAGGAGCCCGTTGATGCGGCCGGAGGTGGAGTTGATGTCGGCGGCGGCACCAGCGATGGCGCCAAACTGATACTTAATTCCAGACATTGCGTGTTCCTTATCTTCTGTGTGCTCGTGTGTGGTTCAGTGCGTGCGGCAATAGAAGGCTGCGGCTCTGTTAAAGGGCCAGGCCCGCGCCGCCGACGTTGTCGAAGGACTGGGCGTTATCTGCCTCGACCGAATCAAAGTTGCGGGCATTGTCCCTGATGTTGTCGCTGATGGCGGTCAGTGCCTCACGCAGCTGCTGTGCGGAGGAGTTGTAGCGCTGCATCAGGTTGTCAAAGGAAACCTGCGCGCGGCCTGCCCAGCTGGCGCGGACGGAGTCCACAACTCCCTGCAGACGGGTGAGCTCACCCTGTACCTCGTCATTGGTGGAGTCGACGCGGCCGGCGGTGGCCACCATTACGTCGGCTTCTGTGCGGAACGTTTGAGTCATTGTTCTCTCCCTTTCTTTGTTCCCTACCTGGGGCATGCCCCTTGCTAAGGGCCTGATGTGTGTTTCTTTCCCCCGAGAAGCACCCTGTGTCCTTCTCACCCTTATTGGACTGAGTTAGTGGCGCATCGGTTCCCACCGGTTTCAAAGTTTTTAATTTTTCTGGCTTGCCGCTGCTTAGTCCTTCTTAACCAGCGATTCCGCCGCCATTCGGCACGCTGCCTTCTGCACCACGTTGGGCTCGAACTTGGTGTGGCAGCCCACGGACATCTGGTGGCCTTTGTCCTCCCACATCATCCAGGTCACCCGCGAGCCATCGCCGGGGTCTTCGGTATAGGTCAGCCGCCCGGACTCCTCTACCGGATCACGGAGGGCGGGATCGGATTCGATCTGCTCCTTGATCTCCGCAAAAAGGACGTCAACGGGCACGTTGAAAAGCGGATCTGCAGCGACAAGGATCCGCAGGTTGGGATCCTCACCGGCCGCGGTAACGAGCCCATCTTCCACGCTGGTACGAAAACCCTGTGGCAAGACCAAGGACATCCCTTCCACGTCGATGGCTTGTTGGCCCGGACGCAGCTGCGCACTGCCGGTATCCCCGGGCGAGCCTTGCGTCCCGCCCTCCTCAGTCGGCGCGTCCGAGCTCTGGGTCGGGGCCGTACCCGGCGAATGGGCAGCACTGGAAGTACTTACCGCCGTCTGGTGTGGTGTCGCGGCTGCTAAGGCTGCGTCTTTGCGTCCCACGGCCCACCAGGACACCCCGGCCACGACGAGCACCATGACCGCAATGGCGATATAGAAGGGGTCGATGCCTCCCACGAGCGCAGAAAGGCGGTGTGGTGTCGCGCGATGGGAGCGTCGCGCGCGCGTGGCTCGCGGCCGCTCAGCTGTCACGGTGTCTGCATGGCCCTCGTCGTGCCCGTCCACAACCGCCCTTGTAAGAGTCGGTGTTTGTTCCACCACGGGCGGCGATGGTTCTGTTTCCACTACCGTCGCGCCCGCGCCGGTCAGTTGGCGGCGCAGGATGCTCACTGCCTCGTCAGTGATGTCCGTACCGGATGGATCCGCTACCACCTCGGCGCTTACCTCCGGCCACTCCGCCCCGCAGACCTTTTCTGCCTGGTCAAGGACGGCGTCGAGCGCCCAGCCTTCGGCGATGCCAGTGCCGGGTAGGTCATAGCGGTAGATCGTCTCCGGCCCCTCATAGATCGTGGCGGCGTCGAGCACCGTGATAACGAGTGCGGTCTCTGGCGTAGTCGACGGTGTGCGCAGTGCATGAGTCGCGGTCATTGGTTATCTCCCTTGCTGGATGTGGTGTGTGGTGGTTCTTCTGGTGTGTCGGTGTCCGGCACATACACCTGTGCCAGGCCTTGGGGTGCCCCACGCACGACCCATTGGCCGCGGCCGGGCGGCAGCGCTACCGGTTTGATGCCGAAGATGGCGCCTTCGTCGCGGTCGGCGTCGAGAAGCAGCAGTGCTGGCTGCAGGTCGCGCACTGCCGAGAGGAACTGCCCAAACAGCGCGCGCCCGATTCCTCCTGATTTGCGCGCGAGCACTAGGTGCAGGCCCACATCGCGGGCGTGCGGGAGAATCTCCACAAGTGGTGCCAGGGCAATGTCGCTGACCAAGTCGAGATCATCGATGACAAGGTAAATATCCGGCCCCTCCCACCAGCTTCGCGCGGCCAACTGCGCGGGAGTGACCTCGGGGCCGGGGAGGCGCTGCTCTAAGGTGCGGACGGTATCGAGGATGGCCTGGGTGGCTGCGCTTGCCGACGCCCCGTAGACCGCCACCATCTCCTCATCCAGCGTCCCCAAATGTGCCCGGCGCTCATCGATAACCACGAGGCGGGCTTCCTCCCGGTTCAGTTGGCTGATACCGGCGAGAATCACGCTGAGGAACTGCGACTTACCGGAACCTTGAGAACCAATGCACACGAGGTGGGGCTGCGTGGTCGGATCCCACGTCAGAAGGTCCAGGTCCGGCCCGCCAATTCCCCAAGCCACCCCGGCCGGTGGGCTGCCGGCCGGTTGTGGAAGCTCGGTGAGCAGGGCGGGCAGCATCTTCAACGGCGGGACCGGCTGGGCGTCCGCATGCACTCCGCAGATATGAGCGATATCCTGCGGGGACGTCGCAGCGAAGAGCAGGTTCTCCCCCGCCAGCGTGATGCCCCGACCGGGCGCTGCCGGGAGTTTTTGTTGTGCTTTGCGGTCAATGAGGGAATCCATGGCTTCACCCAGACGCAGCTCGAGGCGCGCCGCGATAAGGTCCCGGATTGACGGCCGCAGGCTGGTCCACCGCGCCGCCGCGATCAGGACGTGAACGTGGGAAGACGCACCATCTGCGACCAGCTGGGTAATCGGCTCGGCGAGATCTTCAAAATCCGCCCCAGAGGTGCCAATGTGGTGCCAGCCATCCACAATCAGGAAGGTGTGGCGGGATTCCGGGCGACGCACGAGGCCAGCGACTTCGTCGACGATGCGCCGTACCTTCTCCGGTTCCTCGCGGCCGGCCACCCCGGCCACGTGGGGCAGCCGTTCCAGAACCTGCAGTTGCCCGCCGCCCAAGTCAATGACATAAAAGCGCACCTGATCCGGCGAGTGCCGCAGGGCCATCCCGGAGGCGATACTGCGCAGCGCCATTGACTTGCCCGACTGCGGCCCACCGCACAGCGCCAGGTGCCCGCCACCCGTCGTGAAGTCCACGGTGAGCGGGTCTTGGCGCTGGTGATAGGGGCGGTCGATAAGCCCCACCTCGGCGCACAGCCCGCCGCCCGCACCGGGCGGTTCTACCTGCACAGCGGCGACACTGGACAGCTCCACCACGGCCGGCAAGGGCGGCAGCCAGATTCGCCGCGCTGACTGGCCACGCCCGGCGGCTTCGTCCCGGGCAGCAGCCACCACGGTGTCCAGGAGGGTGCTCGAGGAATCCACGAGTACCGCATAGTCCACGTCCTCTACCGCAGCGCGGTGCCCGGTGAAAAGCTCCAGGCGCGCCGTGTGCTGTGCGGAAGCATCATCTTCTAGGGCTACCCGGCGCGTCACTGGGCCGGATACATAGGAGGCCTGGAGCCGTGTGGGGGCATCGGCATCGGTTTTGAGGTAGCCGGCTCCCGGCTGGGCGGGGAGGTGGTAGGCGTCGGGCACACCGAGGACTTGGCGGGACTCCCCGGCGGAGAATGTCTTCAGGCCAATACGGTAGGACAGGTGCGAATCCAATCCCCGTAGGCGCCCTTCTTCTAGGCGCTGGGAGGCCAGCAGCAGGTGCACGTGCAGTGAGCGGCCGAGCCTTCCCACTGCGACAAAGAGCTCGGCGAAGTCCGGGTGCTGGCCCAACAGTTCCGAGAACTCGTCCACCACGATGACCAGCGCCGGCAGCGGTCCGTGCTCCGCCACCGCGGAAGCGGAGGCGTTGAACTCGCCCACATTGGCAAAGTTGCCGGCCTTGCGCAACAGCTCTTGGCGGCGGTTCATCTCCCCGGAGATGGCATCGTACATGCGCTCCACCAGGGTAGATTCCTCCTCCAGGTTGGTAATCACGGCGGAGGTGTGCGGCAGCTCCTCGCAGCCGAGAAAGGTCGCCCCACCTTTGAAGTCCACGAGCACGAGGTTGAGCTCCTCCGGGCTATGCGTGGCGGCTAAGGCCACGACGAGTGTCCTGAGCAGCTCCGATTTTCCGCTGCCCGTAGCACCGATGCACAGCCCATGCGGGCCCATGCCGCCCTGCGCCGACTCCTTCAGGTCGAGCACCACCGCCTGCCCGGACTCGTCCACACCGATGGGCACGCGCAGGCGTTCGACCGGGCTGCGGCCATGCCACATGCCGGAGGCCTGCAGCACATCCACGTCCCGGTAGCCCAGCAGCACAGGGAGGTCTGCATCGCGACCGTGCCGTGGCGTTGCCGGAGCATCGCCGCCGAAGGGGCGATGATAGGGCGCAAGCGTGCGGGCGTGGAGGAGGGCCGTGGAAACGTCGATAAGCGCGCAGCTGCCCAGCTCCTCCTCCCCCGCGGCGGTAACCACGGACAGCGCGCCTTCCGCCCGCAGGTAAATGCCTTCGTCCTCCGCACGGCGGCCCAGCAGCGAATGAGGTGTGACACCCACGGCGATGGTGGTCGTCGGGGCGTCCCCCGGCGCTCCCTCTTTGTCCAGTACACCGCGATGCCGGTGGTCCTCCTCCACGACGCGGATACGAAACTGAGCGCTCTCCGGATCCCTCGAGTGCGGCAGCCACTTCAGCCACTCCCAGCTCTCCCCGTGGTACTCAATGCCCACGGTTTCCGGGCCATGCAGTACCGCCAGGTGCAACAGCAGCGCGCGGGCCATACCGTGCGCATCCGCACCGGCCAGCCCCACGATAGGGAAGGCTTGGAGCTGGATGACCACCGGCATATCCGCCAGCGTTCCCACCGCGCGCACGGTCTGGCGCAGGCTCACCGCACACACTGGGTCGAGGTCTTCCGCGGCACCCGAATCTGGAACATTGATCGGCGTGCACAGTGCCATCGGCCCGGTGCCCACCCGCACCTCCAGCGCATCCGGGGCATCCGCATCCCGCTCCCAGAGGCGCGACGTCGGAATCAACGCGCCGAGCTGCCCAGGCGCCGGATTGCGGTGTTCCTCATGCGCGCGCTGCGCCGCCGCGCGCTCCAGCGCCTCCTCGCGCAGCGCCTTGAGGTGACGCAGGTACGTCCGGCGAGTTTCGTCCGGATCCTGCCCGCCTCCCTGCGGGTTGAACATCATCGCCATGCTGGCCAGCATCATGAGCGGGAACATGAGGCTCATGGGGCTTATCCGGCGCGCATCACCCGCGCCGAGAACCATGAGCGCCACCATGCCCACCATGGCCGCGATCATGACCAGCGGCATAAGCAGGCGAACCAACGGAACGGGCTGGGCACGGGCCGCCTCCGGCACGGCCTCGGCATCAATGCTGCCTTGCGGCAGTGGTGGCGCTGGTTCCCGATATGACGACAGCCCGGTGTCAACGACGCGTGTAGGTACGCGCATGTCAAAGTCCTTCCCCCCGAAGTACTCCACCGCCTCCTTAAGCGGTGGACAGCGTGCCACCAGTAAGCCACAATGTGAGGCAATGGGCAAGGGGTTGCCCAGAAATTTTTCTCGGGGGAGGTATTTTCCATGACTCGCGCACTCGCGCATTCTGTCCGTGTCACCGTCCGTATCCACGCAGGCCAGACCCGCAAAGAAGCGGATATCTCACTGCCGCTTTCGTCCAGCCTCGGGGAGGTGCTGGGGGAGCTGCTCGTGCTTGTCGACGTTCCCCCAGCACCCATCCTGTGGCGCGCCACTACCGCGGCGGGCAAGACCATATCGATGACCACGCCACTGGATCGCACCAGCGTAGAAGAAGGCTCCGTGCTGGTGCTTAGCCCGGATGCACCGGCGCCGGCACCCATCGTGCGCGACGCCGCGGAAGCATTAGCCGCCGATGTCTCCGCCACGCAGCTTTCTGGCCTGGCTGGGCTGTGGGGTGTGGCGGGCCTTATCGCCGGCGGTGGGCTCCTTGCCGCAACACTGTCCCCCACGGTCGGCTGCGCCGCCACTGCACTCCTCGCCCTCGTTCTTGCGGTATGGACGCGGCGAGGATCTCTGCTCGCCACCGCGCACGTCGCCGCGGGGCTGGCGGGCGGGTTAGCCACTGGCGCAGCATTTGTCGCTGGACCTGCAGGTACCGCGGTGTCGGCGGCACCCGTCGTGGGGGCCGCGACCGCCGTCGGTGCGACGGCGGTGCTCTCCCACCTGGTACGCATCGGCGGGCTGCGGGACCGGGCTACTGCCGCGACGTGGTGCCTGCTCGTGCTCGTCGGTCTCCTCGGCCCCGCCCCGCTCCTCGCAGCCACCGTGGGCCTGTTGGCGGGCGCTCCCCTGCTGACCACGCGGCTGGCGGGTTTGCGCGTGCCGCAGCTTCCCACCGCCGGGCAAGACTTAAGCATCTCGGACGAGGTACCCACCGATAACGCGCTCGCTGCCCGGCGCGCCGGGCAGGCCTACGAGGGCATCGCGGTGGGCTGCGCGGTGGCGGGCATCCCTGCCCTGCTCCTCATCGCATTAAACGCCAACGCGGCGGCAACCCAGGGGGCCTCCCAAGCGCTGTGTGTAAGTATCGCTGGCGGGGTCATCGTGCATGCAGCACGCCATGCCCGGCCCATTGCTGCGTGGGCACTGGGAATCTATGGCCTCGCCGCTGCGTGTTCCGCGGTGGCTGTGCCGCTGCGCGAGTGGCAGCTGCTTTCCGCGCCAACCACGGAAACATGGGTGCTCAGCGTCATCGCGGGGCTCATCGTTGTGGCCATGCTGTCAGTACCGGTGTGGGCAGGCAAACTACGGCAGATTGAGCCGACCACCATCGTGTGGTTCGAGCGCGCCGAAGCCCTCGCACTGGCTGCGTGTTTGCCGCTCGCCGCACACCTGGCTGGGCTCTTCGAGTTCATTAGGGGGCTGGGCTCATGATAGCTCTAATTAGAATCGGCGCCGCCAGCGCTGCTCTTGGCGCTGGTCTGGCGTGGGGGTCCTGTGTGTTGCCCGGGCCGGTAGCTGCTGCCCGCGAGCCAGACACCGCGTGCGCGGAGGCTACCCTCGCCGCGGCAGGGCCGCAGCCTTCCGCGCAATACTCGGACTATCGCGCGCGGCTGCATTCTTTTGCCACGGGTGCCGGGGTGAAGGTCGCGGTCATCGACACCGGAGTGGCCGCGCACCCCCAGCTGCGCGTGACACCGGGAGCGGACTTCGTAACCCCAGACGAGCCCGACCCGCTGCGAGACTGTGACCTGCACGGCACGGTGGTGGCCGGGGTCATCGCAGGAAGAGAGCTCGGCGTGGCCCCGGATGCGGAAATCTACGCCATCCGGCAAACCAGTTCGCATTTCAGGCAACCGGCGCCGGATAACTCGGCAGGGGCCGATGGTTCAGCGGAGGAAGACCACGGTTCCGGAACGCTGGCCAGCCTGGCTGCTGCCATCGAGGATGCCGTGAACGCGGGAGCTCAGGTCATCAACGTCTCCGTCGTGTCCTGCGTCCCGCCGGATGCCGCCTCACGGGTGGATCGATCGGGCTTGGACGCAGCGCTGCAGCGCGCGGAGGACGCTGGGGCGGTGGTGGTGGCGGCGTCGGGAAACGCGACATCCGGTGGCTGTGAACAAGGTGATGTGGTCTTCCCCGCCGTGGCGGATACTGTCCTCGCGGTTGGCGCCCTAGCCACCCCGTACGACCTTGCGGATTACTCCATCGCTGCACCTCTCAGCGCAGAGGGCAACGTCCCCCTCGCCTTGGAACCCGGCGGCGGCTGGGCCAGTGCCAAGGGGGATACTCTCTTTCAGGGCACATCCTTCGCCGCGCCGCTGGTCAGCGGAACGCTCGCTCTGTTGGTGCAGCGCTACCCCGACGAGTCCCCGGCGCAGCTGCGCCAACGCGTCATCGATTCCGCCGAGCCCGGCCACGGGGTGGTCGATCCCCTCACCGCGGTGACCTTTCGTCCTGCGGCCGAAACCCGCGAGGAGCGTTCCTTTGCGGTGACACCACTGACAGCACCGGCCGCCCAAGGCTGGCCTATGGTGCGCCTACTCCTCGGGGCCCTGGGGTTCCTCGTCCTCGTGGCTGTTATCAGTGCTCATTCTTTAAGGCCTCCGCGCGGCTCAAGGCAGAACCTTCCGGCAGCAGACGCAGAATCTCCCACGGCACCTGCTCCGGTTCCCCCAGGCCCAGCGCGTTTAGCTCCCCGGCGCTAGCCAGCTCGTAGCGCCTGCCGGTGGCAGAGACCACGTGATAACCATGCCCGCTGTCTACGCCCACGCCCGCCCGCAGACCGGCGAAACGCTGCGCCGCCGAATCACCCGGCAAGTCCACGGTGGCTGACACCGGGCGCGTCATACCGGCTCCATGCTGGTGCGTCGCGCACAACCAGCCCTGCTCAGGAGACAGGAAGTCCATGCGGGTAGCCGGGAGGTTGAAGGTCGGTGGGACGTCGCCAAGCGCGGCTACCTCCTGCGACTGTGCCGGCAAACGCTGCGCGCCCATGCCGACGAGCATCTCCGCCTGGGTGGGAGTGATGGCGAAAACGCCCTGCTCCGTTCGCGCCCACAGCTGTTCGCCGGTATCCAGAATCTCTGGTGGCGCGGCTGGGAAACTCAGCGGCTCCAGTTCGGCGAAGGCATTGAGTAACTCCGCGGGCACGCTCCACACCGCCGTCTCCGCGGTCATCCCCAAGGCGCGGCGCAGTACCCTGCCTTGCGTGCTCGTGGCCTCGGGCAACACGACGCGCCCTTGGCCGGTGAGCAACCACTGCGTGCCCTCGGATTCCGCCACGGCGGCATGCTCTTCGTCGAACCCGGGAACGGCGTGGTGCGCCACCACGGTCACGGTGCCGACGCGACTGCTGGACTGCCAGTTCTCCCCTTGGGTGGATTCCTCCAGGCAGGCTGACCAGCTTGGCTCCTCCCCTGTCGCAGCGGCAAGGAGGTCCGGGGCATCGGCAATCCCCAGCGGTGTGCCTAAGCTTATCTGGTCTAGAAAGCTATCCCCGGCCGCATGTGGCTCCACCGCTTCGTTGGCAATGAGCCGGGCCGACGCCAGGTTAGCCACCGGGTGGTAGGTGCCATTGACCAGTGCTAAAAGCTGTCCCTCCGCAGAGCGGACCACGGGCGCATCCCCGGGTTGCGGATCCGGTTGCATCCACGCAATGAGCCCCGAACCGAGGCTAAGGAATGCGACTGCGGCTACTCCACCGAGCAGTGCGCGCCGGCGCCGTTTCAGCGGATCATGGATCATCCTGATATCGCCGAAAACTAGGCCGTGCTCGAGCCGGCGCAACAAGAACTTGTGGCCCGATACCTGGGCCTTGGTAGTAGGCAACGCGCGTGCCATGAGAATCCTCCCCGAATCAGTGCACCCCCCTCCCTGGTGCAGTGGGGTCTAGATTAACCCAACTCCGTGTTTTCCGCAGCGCGACGGCTGCGAGTCATCTTCGCGCGTGCAGCCAATTGGTCTGCGTCGGGATAGTCCACGCCAACCAGGCTCAGCCCCGCGGCCGGGGCGAGGGGAATCTGGGAGGACCTGCTGGTTTCCTGAAGCATCTGGGCCGCGAACTCCACATCGCGGGAACCTTCGCCCACTCGCAGGCAGCATCCCACGAGGCAGCGCACCATGGACCAACAGAAGGCATCGGCGCTAACGTGTGCCTCATAAAGCTTCGGTTCTGCGGGCGTTGAGACGTCCTTCCACTCGAAGGCGAGCAACTCGCGGATGGTCGTGGCGTGTGGCTTGGCCTTGCAGAAGGCCACGAAATCGTTGAGACCCACCAACTGATCGGCGGCGGCCTGCATTAGGTCCAGGTCCACCGGCTTGAGCCACGTTGCGGTGTCCCGAGCGCGGGTCGGCAGCGCGCCGCGCGGATGAGTGGTGATGCGGTAGACGTAATGGCGGCGCAGGGCGGAAAAACGTGCGTCGAAATCGTGCGACACCTCGGTGCAGGCGTGCACGCGGACGTCGACCGGCAGCAGCTTGGCCAAGCGCCGGACCAGTTTGGCGGGATCGCCATCGATGCTGCGCTGACTTAGTGCGGCGCGAGTGGTGTCGAAGTGCGCCACCTGACCGCTGGCATGCACGCCCGCGTCGGTGCGCCCAGCCACCGTGAGCTCCACCGGGTGGCGCAAGACCATAGCCAGCTTCTCCTCGATGGTCTGCTGCACCGTGCGAAGGCCGTCCTTCTGCCGGGCCCACCCGTGGAAGTCAGTGCCGTCATAGGCCAAGTCCAATCGCAGACGAACGCTTTCACTCATGGGGGTTGATGATACCGTGCGCTCGACGTGCCGTGGGGACTGCGTCCGTGGTCCGTTTTAACAAATAGTGGCCTGAAAAGTGGAATTTTTGGACCCTTATTTGTTAAAACGGTACACCCCCAACACGGCTCCCCTCTCTGCGCGTGGCCCGTAGAAAACGACAAAGGCCCGCGCCCCACTACAGTGGTGAACGCGGGCCCTTAAGACCTAAGAAGAACTACTTCTCCTCGGTGGTCTCCTCAGCCTCGGTAGCCTCAGCGGACTCAACCTCAGCCTCTTCAGCCTTAGCTTCCTCGGCCTGCTTGGAAGCAGCAGCGCGGGTAGCGCGGTTAGCCTCAGAGGTCACGGTCTCCTCGAGAACGAGGGAGATCTGGGACATCGGGGCGTTGTCGCCGGAGCGGTTGTCCAGCTTGATGATGCGGGTGTAGCCACCCTCACGGTTCTCAAACTTCGGTGCCAGCTCGTCGAAGAGGTAGGCAACAACATCCTTGTGCGGGATGAGCTTGAGAACTGCGCGACGGTCAGCAACGGTGCCGGCCTTCGCCTTGGTGATGATCTTCTCGGCGTAAGGACGAAGCAGCTTCGCCTTAGCGTCGGTGGTCTTGATTGCGCCGTGCTCGAACAGGCTCGCTGCCATGTTGCTCAGCAGGTGCTTCTGCTGGCTGGCGGAGCCGCCGAGACGCGGACCCTTCTTGGGGGTAGGCATTATGTACTCCTCGTGTGCGGATTAATTGAGCGCGCGACGGGGCGCAAAAAGCCGCGCCGTCACGATTCAGTGGAATTCTTTACTCGGAATCGTCGGAAGCCGGGTCCTTGAAGTCGCCGGTCTCTGCGTCGTAGCCTTCGAGCTGGGTCGGGTCGAAGTCCTCAGGGGTGTCCTTGAGGGCCAAGCCCAGGTTAGCCAGCTTGATCTTTACCTCGTTGATCGACTTCTGACCGAAGTTGCGGATATCCAGCAGGTCCGATTCGGTGCACTCAGCGAGCTCACCGACGGTGTGGATCTCCTGGCGCTTCAGGCAGTTGTAGGAGCGGACGGAGAAGTTCAGATCCTCGATCGGCATGCTGTAGGCGGCGATGTACTCCGTCTCCTGCGGGGACGGGCCAATCTCAATGCCCTCAGCAGCGGTGTTCAGCTCGCGAGCCAGGCCGAAGAGCTCGACCAGGGTGCCGCCGGCGGAAGCCAGGGCGTCGCGTGCGGAAATCGAGTTCTTAGTCTCGACGTCGATGATCAGCTTGTCAAAGTCAGTGCGCTGCTCAACACGAGTAGCTTCGACCTTGTAAGAGACCTTCAGCACCGGGGAGTAAATCTGGTCGACCGGAATGCGGCCGATTTCTCCCGAGGTGGCGGCAGCCGGGACGTAGCCACGGCCGCGCTCGACGACGAGTTCCATCTCCAGCTTGGCGGACTCATTCAGCGATGCGATGTGCAGATCCGAGTTGTGGATCTCCACGCCGGCCGGCGGCTGGATATCGCCTGCAGTGACCTCACCCGGGCCTTCCTTGCTCAGGTACATGACCACCGGCTCGTCGGAGTCGGAAGACAGAACCAGACCCTTGACGTTAAGGATGATTTCGGAAACGTCTTCCTTCACACCATTGATGGTGGTGAACTCGTGGAGCACACCGTCAATCTTGATGGAGGTTACTGCCGCGCCCGGGATGGACGAAAGCAGCGTGCGACGAAGCGAGTTACCGAGGGTGTAACCGAAGCCCGGCTCGAGCGGCTCGATAACGAACTTAGAGCGAGACGAGTCGATGAATTCCTCGGTGAGCTGAGGACGCTGGGAAATAAGCATGGAGTTTCTCCTTGTCGGCGCCCGCTATTTGACGCCGGTAGAAGGGGTAAAGATGAAAGTGTCGAAGGATTACTTCGAGTAAAGCTCGACGATGAGCTGCTCCTGCAGCGGAACGTCGATCTGAGCGCGCTCGGGCAGCTGGTGCACGAGGATGCGCAGGGTGTCCGGAACGACCTGCAGCCACGCCGGAACGTTGGCGTCAACCAGGCGGTCCTGAGCCTCTTCGAACCATTCCATCTTCTGGGAACGCTCACGAACATCGATGATGTCATACTGCGTAACGCGGAAGGACGGAACGTTGATCTTCTTGCCGTTCACGGTGAAGTGACCGTGGGAGACAAGCTGGCGAGCCTGGCGGCGGGTGTTGGCCAGACCTGCGCGGTAGATCACGTTGTCGAGACGGGACTCGAGCAGAACGACGAGGTTGTCACCGGTCTTGCCCGGGAGACGGTTAGCCTCGGCGTAGTAGCGGCGGAACTGACGCTCCAGCACACCGTAGGTGTACTTTGCCTTCTGCTTCTCCTGGAGCTGCAGCAGGTACTCAGATTCCTTGATGCGGTTGCGGCCAGCCTGTCCCGGAGGGTACGGGCGACGCTCAAATGCCATGTCGCCGCCGACCAGGTCGACGCGCAGACGGCGGGATACGCGGGTAGCGGGGCCAGTATAACGAGCCATTTTCTTACCTCTTCCTTTCCCTTAAACCTTGCGACGCTTGGTCGGACGGCAGCCGTTGTGCGGCTGTGGGGTGGCATCCGTGATCGAGGAAACCTCGAGGCCTGCAGCCTGCAGGGAACGGATGGCGGTCTCGCGGCCGGAGCCCGGACCCTTGACGAAAACGTCAACCTTCTTCATACCGTGGTCCATGGCCTTGCGGGCCGCGTTCTCAGCAGCCATCTGCGCTGCGAACGGGGTGGACTTACGGGACCCCTTGAAGCCGACGTGGCCGGAGGATGCCCAAGAGATGACAGCACCGTGCGGGTCCGTGATGGACACGATGGTGTTGTTGAAGGTGGACTTGATGTATGCGTGGCCAGCGGCCACGTTCTTCTTTACGACGCGACGACCACCACGGCGCGCGCCGGAACGAGTCTTGGGTGGCATGTTTTACTTCTTCTTTCCTGCGATCGTCTTCTTCGGACCCTTGCGCGTACGAGCGTTGGTCTTGGTGCGCTGACCACGAACGGGCAGGCCGCGACGGTGGCGGATGCCCTGGTAGCAACCGATTTCAATCTTGCGACGAATGTCAGCCTGAACCTGGCGGCGGAGGTCACCCTCGACCTTCCAGGTAGCTTCAATGACGTCACGCAGCGCCGACAGCTGATCGTCGTCGAGGTTGTCGGTGCGCAGGTCGGGAGAAATGCCGGTCTTTTCCAGCAGTTCCTTGGCACGGGAAGGCCCGATGCCGTAGATGTAGGTGAGAGCAACCTCCATGCGCTTGTTGCGCGGGAGGTCAACACCAGCTAGACGTGCCATATGGCTAGTCCTTTCGGGTTGTTACGATGGTTTTCTCCTCATCCGTCCCCCGCCACGCATACGCTTCGACCCGGGCCGTGCCGGGGAAACTGTGGGCATGCTTAGCAGCGTGGGCTCAGGCCATCGCAGCCTGAGGTAAAAAAGGACGCACGAAGGGCGCGTCCCGTGGGTGAGGAGGCTTACAGTCTTTACTTGTAGCGGTAGACGATGCGTCCGCGGGTCAGGTCATAAGGAGACAGCTCCACAACAACGCGATCCTCTGGGAGGATGCGGATGTAGTGCTGACGCATCTTGCCCGAGATGTGGGCAAGAACCTTGTGCCCGTTGTCGAGCTCGACGCGGAACATTGCGTTGGGCAGGGGTTCGACGATGCGACCCTCAACCTCGATTGCGCCTTCCTTAGCCATAACCTCTACTTTTCTGATGGAGTTCTTTTCGCCACGCTTGGCGACGCCTCCACCTGCATGTTTGGTGTCTACTGCCTGGTGTCCTCAGCAGCCAATCCGGCTGCGTACAGACACCAGCACTAAAGCATACGCTGCGAGAACGGGTTTTCCAAATACAGAAACCTCCCGTCGCACTAAAGCGCGGGAGGCAAATGGTGTCTAGCGGTGGCTTGCCCACCGCTACGTCCTAGTAGATGAAGACCTTGGAGCCCATCGGCACATCATTCCAGTAGCGCACGGCATCCTGGTGGGTCAGGCGCACGCAGCCATTGGACTGGTAGGCCGGGGAGCCCTCGTGGAAGGCGTGGCCGTTGTTCGTGAAGTACATTGCGTAAGGCATCGGTGCGTTACCGAATTCCCACGAGATCTCGTCCTTCACCTTACGGTTGATGTAGTACGTGCCGGCCGGGGTTTCCTCACCCGGCTTACCGGTGGACATGCCCTGCGCAACGTAGGTGACGTTGCCGTTGCCGTCCTGCAGCCAGGTACGGCGGCCATCGCGGTCCACGCAGATACGCGCATCTGCCGGGCACGGGCCAACATCGAAGCGCTGCGCCTGACGCTCAGCCTCAGCCTTGCGCGCGGCTTCCTCAGCGGCGGCCTTCTCGCGAGCAATCTGCTCAGCGTGGGCGCGCTCCTCAGCTTCACGAGCAGCGCGAATCTCCGCGTTCTTCTGCTCGATGAGGCCCGGGAAGACGAGCTCAATAGCGCCATCGATTACTGGGCGAAGAGCATCGACTGCCTGCGGGTTAACATTCTGCAGCGCTTCCAGCATTTGGTTGCGGCTAGCCCACGCGTTCTCACGGGTCTGGCCAGCGAACTCATCAAGCTGGGACTGGACGTTGGAGGACAGGGAATCAATAGAGGGGACCGTCTGTGCATGTGCGGCCGGGGCGACCGAGAGAGTAGCGGTCAGAAGGCCGATTGCGGTGGCTCGGCGTAGGGAGCGAGCACCAGCGCGGGAGCGAATTTTAGACATGGCAAGAAGTATAAACCTTCCGACCATGATTTCCTACCCGAAAGACGTGTTTTAGTAGCGCGGGGTCAGGATTCGGGGACCATTCTCCGTCGCCGCGACGGTGTGCTCCCAGTGCGCCGACCACGAGCCATCGAGGGTTACCACGGTCCAGTCATCCTCTAAGACCTCGCTGTCCTCAGTACCCAGGGTCAGCATCGGCTCGATGGCCAACACGGAACCTTCCTGGATGAGGGGACCGCGCCCTGCCTTGCCTTCGTTGGCCAGGTAGGGCTCCTCGTGCATCTCTCGGCCGATGCCGTGGCCGCCGTAGCCATCGACGATAAAGAGCTCGACGCCGAATTTATCCTCGGCGCGGTAAGTCGCCTGCTCGAGGGCAGCGGAGACGTCGGTCAGCCGGTTGCCCGGAACCATCGCCTTGAGGCCCTCGTGGAGGACCCATTCGGTGGCGTCGCTCAGCGCCTGCGCTTCGGCGCTGGGCTTACCGACGCCAAACGTCCACGCACTATCCCCCACCCAGCCGTCGAGAGTGGCACCGCAGTCGATGGAAACAAGGTCCCCCTCAGCCAGCAGCATTTCCTTGCTGGGGATGCCGTGGACGATGACGTCGTTGACGGAAGCGCAGATGGAACCCGGGAACCCGCCGTAGCCTTTGAAGGTGGGCACGGCACCGGCATCGCGGATGGTCTGCTCGGCCACCTCATCGAGTTCCAGAGTGCTCACGCCCACCGCTGCGGCAGCGCGTACCGCCTGCAGGGCGCGGCCGACGATCTCGCCGGCCGCCTGCATGGCATCGAGCTCGCCTGGGGTGCGGGCGGGGATGGTTTTAGTGCGTCGTCGAAAAGCCATGGCTTAAAAGGCAGATTACTTGCCCATGGCCTTCAGGGTGCGCTCGTTGATCTCCTCAACGGAACCCTCAGCCTTCACGGAGATGATGGCATCGCCGTAGTGCTCAATAAGCGGGAAGGTCTCCTCGCGGTACACGCCCAGGCGGGTGCGGATGGTCTCCTCGGTGTCGTCTGCACGACCGCGGGCGAGCATGCGCTCGACGACGACGTCCTCGGACACCTCAAAGTTCAACACGCCATCCAGCTTGAGGCCCTTGTCGTCAAGGAGCTTCGCCAGGATGTCGGCCTGCTCCACGGTGCGCGGGAAGCCGTCAAGGAGGAAACCTTCCTTGGCGTCATCCTGGTTAAGGCGGTCCTCTACCATGCGGGCGGTGACGTCAGTCGGCACCAGCTTGCCGGCATCGATGTAGGACTTGGCTTCTACACCAAGCGCGGTGCCCTCACCAATGTTGGCGCGGAAGAGGTCACCGGTGGAGATGTGCGGAACGCCGAGCTTCTCGCTGAGGAGGGCGGCTTGGGTGCCCTTGCCGGCACCGGGAGGGCCAAGGAGTACGTAACGCATTACTTAAGCAGTCCTTCGTAGTTGGATTGTAGAAGCTGGGACTCGATTTGCTTGACCGTAGTCAAGGCAACCGAGACCATAATGAGGATGGCGGTACCACCGAAGGCGGAGGTGCCGCTGGCACCTGCAGTGCCCACGCCGAGGTCCAAGAGGATATTCGGCAGAACAGCGATGAGCGCCAGGTAGATCGAACCGACGAACAGCAGGCGGTTCATCACGAAGCCTAGGTACTCGGCGGTCGGTCGGCCCGGGCGGATACCCGGGATGAATCCACCATACTTCTTCATGTTGTCGGCTTGTTCCGCAGGGTCGTACTGAACCGATACGTAGAAGTAGGAGAAGAAGATGGTGAGCACAAAGTAGAGGACGATGTACTGCCAGGAGCTCGGTGCTTGCAGGTGAGCAATGACGTTGCGCTGCCACCAGTTATCGGAGACACCCGGGGAGCCGGAGTTGACGATCTGGGTGATGAGCACCGGCATGTAGATCAGCGAGGAGGCGAAGATGACCGGGATAACGCCGGCCTGGTTGACCTTGAGCGGCAGGTAGGTGGAAGAGCCACCGTACTGGCGGCGGCCCACCATGCGCTTTGCGTACTGCACCGGGATACGGCGCTGACCCTGCTCGATGAAGGTAATGCCCGCGACGAGAACGATGAGGCCCGTGAGAACCATGGCGAAGACCAGACCACCATTGTTCTGGAAGATGTTGACGCCGTCGGTAGGAAGGCGGGTAGCAATACCGGCGAAAATCAGCAGCGACATGCCGTTGCCGATTCCCTTCTCCGTAATCAGCTCACCCATCCACATCACCAGGATTGCACCAGAAGTCATGGTGATAACGAGCACGACGAGGGTGAAGAAGTTACGGTCCTCCGCCAAGACGCGCACGCCCTGACCCAGGAGCTGCTCGCGGTCCGCCAAGGCCACAATGCCCGCGGACTGCAGCAGGGCCAGCGCGAGGGTGAGGTAACGCGTGTATTGCGTCATCTTCGCCTGACCGGACTGCCCCTCCTTCTTCAACTGCTCGAAGTGCGGAATAACCACGGTGAGCAGCTGCACGATAATGGACGCCGTAATGTACGGCATGATGCCGATGGCGAAGATCGACAGCTGCAGCAGCGCACCACCGGAGAACAGGTTGATCACCGAGTACAGGTTTCCGGACTCCTCCGTAAGGTCACGAAGGCGACCGGCGATGGTGGCGTAATCAACGCCCGGCGACGGGATCTGCGCGCCAACACGGTAGAGAATAATCATCACGAGCGTGAAGATGATCTTCTTCCGCAGGTCGGCATCTTTGAAAGCCTGCAAAATGGCGGACACTACTCAATCCTCCTGGCCTACCGCGCTTGCTGTGCGGTTCGAATTCGCCGCGCACGGGGGTGGATCTCATCTGTTCCCAAAAGTTAAGAACCTTCTTAAGGTCCTTCATAGGAACGCTTGGACAGTTTTGACCCCATTACCCTACCAGCCCCGCCCCCTTTCGCCACATTGGCCCCGCGAAAACCAGGCTTATCCTTCTCGGATTAGTTTCCCCCTTAGCGCCATCGACGCATGAGGCCTACCATGGACCGCGTTGCCCTAAGGCAATGTCCTTACAACATTTCTACGTCTTTTCGACCTCTCAAGCGGCGCCCCGGGGCGCCACAGAGTATGGCCGTCTTCTATCTGCCTAACCTTAATCCGAAAGTAGTATGTAGTTTTATGAGTAAGCGATTCTCCCCAATGACCGTGGCTGAGATCATCGATACCTTCGTTCCCAGCCCCAACCCCTTCCGCTGGGAAGCTTTCGACGGTTCCGCAACCGGCCCAGCCGACGCGCAGTTCACCGTCAAAATTAATAACCTGCAGGGTCTGGCCTACATCGCCACACACCCGGGCGATGTAGGCTTCGCCCGCGCCTACGTCACCGACGGAATCACCGTCGAGGGGGAACACCCGGCACACCCCTACGGCATCTTCGACGCCTTGCACGCAATGTATGACAAGTTCTCCCGCCCGGACGCGAAAACCCTTGCTCGCGTCGCGCGTTCCTTGGCTTCGATGGGCGCTTTTCAAATCCAGCCGGTCCCGGATGTCGAGCGTGCCTCGTGGCTGCGCCGCAAGCTCCATGAGGGGCTGTCCAAACACTCCAAGGAGCGCGACGCAGAAGTCATCTCCGATCACTATGACGTGGGCAACGACTTCTACGAGCTCTTCCTCGGCGACTCGATGACGTACACCTGCGCCTACTACCCCTCCCCTGACGCCACGCTCGACGAGGCCCAGGAAAACAAGTACCGCCTCATCTTCGACAAGCTGCGGCTCAAGGAAGGCGACCGCCACTTGGACGTCGGCTGCGGCTGGGGCGGCATGGTGCGCTACGCGGCCAAGCGCGGCGTGAAGTCCTTGGGAGTCACCCTCTCCAAGGAACAGGCAGAGTGGGGCCAGGCCAAGATCAAGGAGGAGGGCCTAGAAGATCTCGCGGAGATCCGCTTCCTGGATTACCGCGACGTCACCGAGGAAGGCTTCGACGCCATCTCCGCCATCGGGTTGCTCGAGCACATCGGAGTCAAGAACTACCCGGACTTCTTCAGCTTCCTCCACGGCAAGCTCAAGCCGGGCGGCCTCATGCTCAACCACTGCATCACCTACCCGGATAACCACAAGACGCCGAAGGGCGGGTTCATCGACCGCTACATCTTCCCCGATGGCGAGCTCTCCGGCTCCGGCACCATTACCAAGTGCATGCAGGATGCCGGTTTCGAAGTCGTCCACACGGAATCCCTCCGCTTCGACTACATGCGCACGCTGCATGATTGGTGCGAAAACCTCAAGGAGAACTGGGAGGAGGCCTGCTCGCTAGTGGGCCTTCCCACTGCCCGCCTGTGGGCCATCTACATGGCCGGCTCCGAGTGGGGCTTCGAGCACAACATCATCAACCTGTACCACTTCTTGGGCGTCAAACTGGGCGATGCTGGCTCCCGCGCCGGCGTGCCCGAGCGCCGCTGGTGGGAAGATTCGCGCTTCTAAATCTTGAAGGAGTTCTATGTTGATCGATCTCATACGCAATCATCGCAGCGTCGACGCAATCGAAGTCCCGCCGGTGGGCTGGAAGGCGCATGAGGAGGGCGTCGACAAGCTCCTGCGTAGCTTCCGCGCGGTGCCGAAGGATAAGCGCGTACGTTTGGCCAAGAAAACCTCGAACCTCTTCCGCGGGCGCAGCGGTGAGCAAGCGGGGCTGGACGTCTCCGGTCTGGGTGGTGTGATTGAGGTCGATCCCATCGCACAGACCGCCGAGGTCCAGGGCATGTGCACCTACGAGGACCTTGTCGACGCCACCTTGCCGCACGGGCTCATGCCCTTCGTGGTGCCGCAGCTCAAGACCATTACGCTCGGCGGTGCGGTGACGGGCATGGGAGTCGAGTCCACGAGCTTCCGCGACGGCCTTCCCCACGAATCCGTCCTGGAGATGGATATCCTGACCGGCACCGGGGATATTGTGACGTGCTCGCGCGAGGAGAACGTCGATCTCTTCCGCCTCTTCCCCAACTCCTACGGCTCTCTAGGCTATGCGGTGCGCCTCAAGATTGAGCTGCGCGCGGTCAAGCCCTACGTGGAGCTGCGTCAGGTGCGCTTCAACGACTTCAACTCACTCACGCACGCGCTTGACGACGTCTCCCTCACCCGCACCTACGACGACGTCGAGGTCCACGGTCTCGATGGCGTGGTCTTCTCACCGGAGGAGTCATACCTCGTCATGACCCGTTTTACGGATGAGGAAGGGCCAACCTCGGATTACACGCGGGAGAAAATCTTTTATCGCAGCCTCCAGCACCAGAGCGGGATCCGCCGCGACCGCCTCACGGTGCGCGACTATATCTGGCGCTGGGATACGGATTGGTTCTGGTGCTCCCGCGCGTTCGGCGCGCAGAATCCGCGCGTGCGCGAGGTGTGGCCGCGACAGCTGCGCCGCAGTTCCTTCTACTGGAAGCTCGTGCGCTTAGACCGCAAGTACGAGCTGGAGTACAACTTCATCAAGAAGCCGAAGGGTCTGCCCCGCGGCGAGCGCGTGGTCCAGGACATCGAAGTCACACCGGACAATCTGCCGAAATTCTTGGATTGGTTCTTCCAAGCCTCCGACATCCAACCGGTGTGGCTCTGTCCGATTCGGCTGCGCGAGGGCGTCGAGGACCTCATCGGCACCGGCTCGCTTGCCGCTGATTCCCCGGCCCCGTGGCCGCTCTACCCCCTGCGCCCAGGACAGACCTGGATCAACGTCGGTTTTTGGTCCGGCGTGGAGGGCAATCACGTCGATCCCTCGGCCCCTGGCAATGGCGCCTTCAACCGCGTCATCGAGGCCAAGGTCAGCGAACTCGGCGGACATAAATCCCTGTACTCAGAGGCCTTCTACTCCCCTGAGCAGTTCGCGGAGCTCTATGGCGGCGACCTGCCAGAGCGCATCAAGGCCGTGACCGACCCTGATGATCGCTTCCCGGGCCTCTACGAGAAGACGGTCAACGACGCCTAACGGCCCCACCGCACGCTGTGCCTCAGCATCACCACGGCATACTGTGCCTCAGCATCACCGCCGCGCCTTATGCAACCAACTAGGCCCGCATAAATTTCTCACCATAAGGTTCCTCTCAAAAGGCATTAATACCTTTTGAGAGATGCCTTTTGCGGGCCTCCCGCAGCCAAAGCCCTGGTCATCGCATAACATCTGGACCATAAGGTTCCCCTCAAAAGGTACTAATGCCTTTTGCGGGGCTCGCTGGGTAAATCCCCAGGTCATCGCATAACACTGAAGCCATAAGGTGCCTTTCAAATGGTACTAATACCCTTTGTGTCCTAGGCCAGGACCAAAAACGCCAGAAGCCCTCCCGAAGGCCACCGAAAGGTGGCGCCCGGGAGGGCAGTGGCTCTCACAGAGCCTGTAAGAGAATTACTTGGTTGCGGTGGCGGTGCCGCCAGCAGCCTCGATCTTCTCGACAGCAGACTTGGAGAACTTGTCAGCGGTGACGTTCAACTTAACGTTGATGTCGCCGTTGCCCAGAACCTTGACCGGCTGGTTCTTGCGAACCAGGCCAGCAGCGACGATGTCCGCAACGGTGACGTCGCCACCGTTAGCGAAAGCCTCTGCGAGGTCAGCAACGTTGACTACCTGGTACTCAACGTGGTTCGGGTTCTTGAAGCCCTTGAGCTTCGGCAGACGCATATGGATCGGCATCTGGCCACCCTCGAAAGCAGCGGAAACCTGCTTACGAGCACCGGTGCCCTTGGTACCGCGACCAGCGGTCTTACCCTTGGATGCCTCACCGCGGCCGACGCGGGTCTTGGGCTTATTGGAGCCTGCGGCCGGGCGCAGGTCGTGGAGCTTGATGATATCAGCCATAGTTTACTCCCCTGCCACTTCTTCGACGGTGACCAGGTGACGCACCTTGTGAACCATACCGCGGATGATCGGGGTGTCCTGCTTAACTACAGAGTGACCGATGCGCTTGAGACCAAGCGACTCCATGTTTGCGCGGTGGTTCGGCTTGGTGCCCACAAGGCCCTTTACCTGAGTAATCTTCAGAGCCATTGCTTATGCCTCCTGACCTGCGCGCTTGCGCAGCATCTGGGCCGGTGCGACGTCCTCGAGGGACTTGCCACGACGTGCGGCAACTTCCTCCGGACGAACCAGCTGCTTGAGGCCGTCCACGGTAGCGCGGACGACGTTGAGAGCGTTGTCGGAGCCCAGGGACTTCGACAGAATGTCCTGCACGCCAGCGCACTCAAGCACCGGACGAGCAGCACCGCCGGCGATGACACCGGTACCCGGAGCGGCCGGCTTCATCATGACGATGCCAGCTGCGTCGCGACCCTCAACCGGGTGGGTAATGGTGCCAGCAATCATCGGGACGCGGAAGAAGTTCTTGCGAGCCTCTTCTGCACCCTTCTGGATTGCGGCCGGGACTTCCTTGGCCTTGCCGTAGCCGACGCCCACCATGCCCTGGCCGTCGCCAACGACGACGAGAGCGGTGAAGGACATGTTGCGGCCACCCTTAACGGTCTTAGCGACGCGGTTGATGGTCACAACGCGCTCGATGTACTTATCGCGCTCGTTGTCCTGCTGGTTGCGGCGGTCGTTACGACGGCCGTTGTTGCGACCCTTGCGGTCGTTGTTGTTCTCGGCGGAGCGTCCGCCGTCACGCTGTTCACGGTCCGACATTAGGCGTTCCTTCCGTTGATGTTTCCGTATGCCTTAATCATTAGAACTGCAGACCACCTTCGCGAGCGGCGTCGGCCAGCGCAGCAACGCGGCCGTGGTACTTGTAGCCTGCACGGTCGAAGACGACCTGCTCGATGCCAGCAGCCTTGGCGCGCTCAGCGATGAGCTGGCCTACCTTGGCAGCCTTGGCCTTCTTATCGCCCTCGAGTGCACGCACGTCGGCTTCCATGGAGGAAGCTGCAGCCAGGGTGTGGCCGGCCAGGTCGTCGATGACCTGGACGTGCATGTGGCGGGAGGAGCGGTGAACGACCAGACGCGGTGCCTCAGGGGTGCCGCGGAGGGTCTTACGGATGCGGAAGTGGCGGCGCGCGCGTGCTTCACGACGACGCGAGGAAATGTCCTTGCCAACCGGGGTGCGCTTTGCGTTTTCAGTGTTAGCCATTGCTTACTTACCCGTCTTTCCGACCTTGCGGCGGACCTGCTCGCCGTCGTAGCGAATACCCTTGCCCTTGTAAGGATCGTCCTTACGCAGGCGGCGGATGTACGCGGCGACCTGTCCAACCAGTTGCTTGTCAATACCAGATACGGAGAGCTTGGTTGCGCCATCCACAGCGAAGGTGATGCCCTCCGGAGCCTCGATGAGGATCGGGTGGGAGTAGCCCAGAGAAAACTCCAGGTCCTTGCCCTTCTGCTGGACACGGTAACCGACACCGAAGATTTCCATCTTCTTGGTGTAGCCCTCGGTCACGCCAACAACGGCGTTGTTGACCAGGGAGCGGGATAGACCGTGCAGGGCGCGGTTCTTGCGGTCGTCATCCGGACGGGAGACCTTGATCTCATCGTCCTCGACGGCTGCGGTGATCGGCTCCGGCAGCTCAACCTCGAGGGTGCCCTTGGAACCCTTAACGTTGACAACCTGGCCGTTGATGGTGATCTCGACGCCCTTCGGGACGGCGATAGGTGCTAGACCGATACGAGACATGTGTCAATCCTCCCTTACCAGACGTAGGCGAGAACTTCTCCGCCTACACCCTTCTCCTGAGCCTGACGGTCGGTAAGCAGACCCTGAGACGTGGAAATGATGGCCACGCCCAGGCCGCCCAGAACCTGCGGCAGTTCGGTGGACTTTGCGTACACACGCAGACCCGGCTTAGACACGCGACGCAGACCCGAGAGGGAACGCTCACGGTTGTTGTACTTAAGCTCGAGGGTCAGCTCGTGGCCCTCGACGGAGTAGTCAGCGATGTAGCCTTCCTGCTTCAAGATCTCAGCGATGTTCGCCTTGATCTTGGAGGTCGGCATCGACACGACGTCGTGGTGCGCATTAGATGCGTTGCGCACGCGCGACAGCATGTCGGCAATAGGATCAGTCATAGTCATATGAGTGACCTGTAACCTTTCTCGTTGCGGTTCCCGTAATGCTCACCAAAGCGTTTTCCGTGTGATTTCGGGCTACTCACGCTCCCCGCGGTCAATACCGCGAGGCGCTCGCCACCCTTTGATACAGACAACGGTCCGCTATCTACGGCGAGGGGCCTACAACAAAGTAGATGTGTTCAATTCTTCCGGCTTGGCACGTTTCCGCACCTCCTGCGCTGTTTTCGTGGCGCAGGAGTGGAAAAATGCAAGTCCGTCGGCTTACTCTACCCGTTGACATGCTGTTTTCCAAAACGCGTTAGCATGAGAAGTCATGAGTGAAACACCAGACCCCATCCGCACCGCCCACCAGTGGCTCCAGGAGGCCGCCGAGCTTCTCGACGTCTCCCCGGCCGACGCCACCGCCCTCGTCACGGAGTTGCTGGATCTGACCAAGGATGTTGCCCACACCCAGTCCCGGCCGGCCGCTCCCCTAACGGCCTACCTGGTGGGCCTAGCGTCTAAGGACACAGAGGAGGCCCGCGCTCACATCGCCACATTGAAGGAGGCCCTTAACCGATGAGCGGGCGCATCAACGCCACCTTTGCCGTAACCAAGGTGCGCCTCGATGAGAACGGGCAGGTCACCCAGGTAGATACCCGCGGCGATACCGTCGCCGGCGAAGAGCCGCTGGAGATCCGCGTGGGCGGGCAGACGCTGACGACGACGATGCGCACGCCGGGACACGACGTCGAGCTGGCACATGGCTTCCTCCACTCCGAAGGACACATTGAGAAGGTCAGCGACGTTCAGGAGGCTCGCTACTGCGCCGGCGCGTCCGTGGATGGCCGCAATCCTTATAACCTTCTCGACGTGGAACTGGCCAACCCCCATGCGCTTTCCCTCGCGGATCTGCGTCTGACCACCACCACGTCCGCCTGCGGTGTGTGTGGCACCTCCTCCATCGAGGCACTCATGAAGCAGTCACGCTACGAGATTCCGCGCGTGCCGGTGGATCCGAGGGTCGTCGCTCAGCTTCCCGATGCTCTGAAGGCGGAGCAAAAACAGTTCCGCAAAACCGGGGGTATTCACGCTGCCGGGGCCTTTACTCTTGACGGCGAGCCCATCGTCGTCCGCGAGGACGTCGGCCGCCACAACGCCGCCGATAAGGTCATCGGCCACCTGCTCATGGAAGGCATGCTGCCTGCCAGTGACCTCATTCTCGTCATGAGTTCGCGCGCCAGTTTCGAGCTGGTCAACAAAGCGGCGATGGCCGGCTTCGGCATGCTCGTTGCGGTCTCAGCTGCTTCCTCCCTAGCCGTGGAAACCGCCCGGGAGACCGGCATGGCGCTGGTTGGCTTCGCGCGCGGCGACCGCTTCAATCTTTATTCCGGAAGCTTGGTCACACGATAGCTTCGCGTACTACGCGGTTCGTCGCAACGCCGGATATGGGATTCGTAGTACTAGCGATCGATTACCGCGATGAATAGCGCTACGAAACCGTCGGATCCATCGCTACAATTGCGCCTTTCCAAACCTCAAGCACTTCAACTGGCTCCGCGTTCTCAGTTTCCCTAACTACGGGAAACATCATACTCACAGCTCTACCGCGCAATCCTTCAGGAGATACTTCGCTTACAACACGACCTCGACTGCGTGAATCCCAGACCTAACTTTCGTTAGGTGGCGAAAGAGTACGACCGGGGACTAACTGTCCTTGATACTTTCTCTGGACCCAAGGGGTCGGCTTCTCGACCTCCCCATAAGCATCGATTAGCTCAAGAATGGACGCTACCGCTCCTGTCGCTAGCTTTCGCACAGGCCAAGAATAGGTCGTCAAACCCATAATATCGAAGCCTGGCAACGCCCCATCACAGCCAGTGACGCTCACATGACTGGGAACAGATATTCCTTCATCCTGGCAAACACGCAAGTAATGTAGCTGGCGCAAATCTGTCGGACACATGACAGCCGTGATGGCTCCACTCTTAATGAGAGGTACCACATACGCTTCTCCGCTATCGAACTTCACGTCAACAATAAAGGGCTCCAATCCTTGCTTACGAATCTCCGCGATTGTTGCCTGAGCTCGGGTGTACTCAGGAAACGAAACTTCAGGACACGTGCGCACAACCGCAATCTTCGTGTGGCCAGCTTTAACAACAGCTTCTGCTAAAACCTTGCCTGCGTGTTCTGCATCGAAAGACACAGCGGGAATTAGCGCATCGGGTTCCGGTCGCCCTGCTCGGATGATTGGTACGCGTTCTGAGAATGGCAGCAAGAGCTCACTCGCTAAATCTCCGGTTGAGACGATTAGTCCCGCTACTCCCAAGCCAAGGAGATGAGACAAGCTGTCTAGCTGACGGTCATCACACTTGCCTGGCGCTACCGACATAGTAACTAAATCATATCCTTGACGATGAGCCGCAACATGCAGCTCCTGAAGAAGTAAACCGTATGCAGGATTAGCAGGGTCCCGAACTAATGCACCAAGTGTTCGCCCGCTAAGAGCCGATAGTTTTCGAGCTATTACATTCGGAACGTAGCCAAGTTCATGCGCAGCTTCGAGGATCCTCCGTCTGTTTTCATCAGACACTTTCTTCTGTCCCCGAAAAACTCGTGAGACTGAGCTGCGAGAGACGCCTGCTCGCGCAGCGATGTCACCCAGCGTCGGCTGTCGACCCTCTGCTCCATTAGAAATACAGTCACCCATGGAGAGCCCTTCCTTCGCAGCATAAGACAGAACTAGAAGAGTGCTGCGTTATGTCTCCCTTCTTGAACGGTACTCACCGTTGCCCTTTACCGCTCTACTTTCACCATTTGCGCAGCCATTCATCGAAACTGGTCTCTGCCACGTCGACTAAGTATATCTCGATCAGACACCCCCGCTTGAGGGGCATTTGGAGATACTCCGACGCTACTGACCCAAAAGTGAAAAAAGCCATTTTACTCAAGTGGGGAAACTTCCCCCTTCCGCCAAGGGAAACTTAGCCTCATTGCAGAGCATTGGGTAAACAAAATCCTGCCTGTTAACCACCATGCAATCTTGTTCACCTAACCCTCAATCACCAAAAGAGGTAAACGCCCAGTTCAGGAGACTGCACAGATTTGAAATAGCGAAGCAAAGTGCTCCCACCTGCAAAAATGTCGCCCCAAAAAAGACGTGAGGCGCTTCGTTTATTGTTTACGCACCCGAGTAATCCCGTTTACTTGTAGCTGGGACAGTGTTTTCGCTTCCAGAGGGCGGCGACCTACGACCTTTCGCCATGTCGCCGCATTCGGCAGATCAAAGCAATAACGCTCGTTCACTTTTAGTTCAGAAAGCTATCTCAATGTCCGACATAGTTTTTGACGCAGCTACGCTGCTCTACCCCGGCAATGAAACACCCACCATCAATAACCTCGACCTCACAGTCCATGACGGTGAGTTTCTAGCGGTCGTCGGACCATCCGGCTCCGGCAAGTCCACGACGCTTCGAATGGTTGCAGGTCTCGAAGCTGTCACAGGTGGGGAAATCTTCATTGGCAATCAGCGTGCCTCACAGCTCCCGCCTTCTAAGCGCGATGTCGCTATGGTCTTCCAGTCTTACGCCCTTTATCCGCATATGACGGTCGGTGAGAATATGGAGTTTGCACTTAAGATGCAGAAGGTTGACAAAGCGAGCCGTGCTGAACGCGTCTCTGAAGCAGCAAAGCTACTTGAACTCGAGCCTTACCTCGACCGCCTACCGAAAGCATTGTCTGGTGGCCAACGCCAACGCGTTGCCATGGGACGTGCCATTGTCCGTGATCCGCAGGTGTTCCTGATGGACGAGCCGCTGTCCAACCTCGATGCCAAATTGCGAGTAAGTACTCGCTCGCAAATTAGCCGTCTGCAGCGAAAGCTCGAGACGACGATGCTCTACGTCACCCACGATCAGACTGAAGCCATGACCATGGCTGATCGAATCGCGGTTCTGGAGGGAGGAAACATGCAGCAAGTCGGAACTCCAGAGGATTTGTACTTGCGCCCCGCGAACGTTTTTGTGGCTACTTTCATCGGATCACCATCGATGAACCTAGTTTCTGCAGTCAAAGACGGTTCAGAGCTGAAAGCCAATGGGCTCACTCTTCCTGTACCCGAACTTCAAGATCAACCAAACGGCCGAGACGTCATCATTGGTATTCGCCCAGAGGACTTCGAGTTATGCGGATCAACAGAGGCCGATATTTTGGGCACTGTTGAATATGTCGAAAACTTTGGTTCCGACAAATATGTCCATATCGTTCCGCAAAGTTCACCAGTCGCCGCTCCCCCGAAAGCCTCTGGCACCAGCGATGAGGAAACCACAGCAACTCTTCTCGTTCGCGTTGCAAACACCGAGGTGCTGGACGAAGGCGCACCCATTTCGGTACGCATCAAGCGCGACAAGCTCCATCTTTTTTGCAGCCATACAAAGGAGCGGATCAACTAATGAGCATCACCGCAAACTCTGCTACCTCAGCTCGCCGTACGGCGGAAACCGTCAAAGAGGACGCACAGCAGCGCCGCAGAGCAGGGATTGACTGGCTTTCCTGGGCAATGTTGTTTCCAACCCTTGTCCTTTTTCTAATCTTTGAGTTTTATCCGTTCTTCCGCGCCCTGTATTTGTCATTCGCCTCAACCGACCTTTTTGGACGACCTAAAGGGTTCGCTGGTTTCGAGAATTACGTCGCTATGTTCACAGATCCAGCCTTCGGTGCCACTTTGGTGCGAACTCTGGTGTTTACGGTAACCACCGTAGTTCTCAAGCTCGCTATCGGTTTGGCCATCGCGCTTCCCTTGAGCTACCGACTAAAGGGCACTTTTTGGATGCGTTCTTTAGTGCTAGTGCCTATGGCTGTATCCACGGCGATCGGCACTCTCGTTTTCCGAAATATGTTTGCCCCCGTCATCGGATTCTTTGATCAATTAGCGACGATGCTCGGGTTTGGGACCGTAGGGTGGCTAACCAGTCCTCGAGTCGCCCTACTTTCCACAATCACAGTAGACCTGTGGATCGGTATTTCTTTTGTCATTTTGCTGCTAATGGTCGCTATCGACGGGATCTCGGATGACGTCGTAGAAGCTGCGAATCTCGACGGCGCCACCGGCATCAGGTACGTGCGTTACATCATCATTCCAGGAATTGCGCCAATGCTTCTATTCCTGGCTGTGACTCAGTCCATGGCTGCAATGAAGGAATTCACAATCTTCAACGTCCTTACTGACGGCGGCCCAGCATCATCCACTAGGACCCTCGTACTTGACATCTATGACTTAGCGTTCGGCGGCGGTACAGCAGACTTTGCTGCAGCTTCAGCCCGCGGCATGGTGCTTTTCGTCATCATCCTCGTACTCACCCTCATCCAATTTCGTCTAAGCCGGAAACAGTCTTAAGAATTCTCTGAAAGGAGGAGCATGATGTCTCGCGCCTCAGACATCCCGAACAAAAGAGTGAATCGGGTCCGCCGACATAAGCGCTCCCAAACTCCCCAAACGACTCCTAATCCCAGTTCTCAGCTGCGCTCACCGTTGATGACTGCACTCATATGGGTCTGGCTACTTATTGCCTGCATCTTTATCATATTTCCTGTCGTCTACGCGTTCGTCGGGTCTGTACGTTCCACAGCAGATATTCAAGCCGGCATCCAAACGCTGTTCTTCGGTGATTTCGTCGGTTCAAACTATCCACGAGCATGGGAGCAGTCCCAAGTTGGTCAACAGCTTGTGAACTCACTGATTGTCACGGTTTGCCAAACCGGAGGCCAATTTATTACATCGGTTCTCGCCGCCTTCGCCTTGGCTTTCGGCCGTATTCCGATGCCTGGAAAGATCCTCGGTTTCTTTCTCATCCCCATGATGATTCCTTCCGAGGTCTCGGTGATTGGTAACTATCTCACTGTAAGTGAGATGGGCCTTTACGACACAGTCATCGCAATCTTCCTTCCCTATGTCGCATCATCCTTCACAATCTTCCTGTTCTATCAAGCTTTCAAACAGTTTCCCAAGGAAATCTATGAAGCTACGAAACTCGAAGGCGTCGGCAGGATTCGGTTCCTCTTTACTTTCCTTCTCCCTTTGAATCGTTCGGTATGCATGACTGCACTAGTCACCGGTGCAATTGCCGCCTGGAATGGCTATATGTGGCCATTGCTTATCACCCAATCCCCGTCCGTACGCACCATTCAGCCGGGTATCAAAGCCTTGGCAGATGAAACTGCCGTTGACACTGGCCTTGTCCTCGCTGGTCTGCTAATTGCGGCCCTGCCCACGATCATTCTCGTGGTATTTGGCCAAAAATACCTGAGCCGCGGCCTGACCGAAGGAGCTGTCAAGTAATGCCTTTTTCTTTCCATACAAAGGTCTTGTCTGTTGCCACTGCCGTGGCGATTTCTGCTTCTGGTGTTACCGCCTGTGGTTCACCCTCTGACACGGTGCCAAGAAATGAAGCAGGCGAAATTGTGGTGGACTTCTGGCATTCATCTTCAGGTGCCGCTGGCGAGACGCTCCAAGGAATTGTTGACCAATTTAATTCGCAGCATGAAGGCGAGTACGAAATTCATGCTTCTTATCAGGGAGCATATGAAGACTCAATTTCCAAGTTCATCGCCTCAGTCCAAACTGGCCACTTACCAGCACTCATGCAGGCTAGCGACATTCAAAGTCGCTTCATGATGGACTCAGGACTCGCTATCCCGGCTGAAGACTTGGCAAAGGAAAATGGCGACTATGACTTCAACGATCTTGTTCCAATCGTCGCCAACTACTACACGATGGGAGACAAGATTTACTCGATGCCAGCGATGGTGTCGCAACCGGTCTTGTATGTCAATGACAAAGCCCTCGCAGACGCTGGTATCAACCCATCGTCATTGAGCACCACCAAGGGGCTCATGGAAGCTGTAGAAAAACTGCACGACAAGACTGGCAAGTCTGGACTAACTTTCCACCACTCAGGATGGTATGTCGAAGAGATGGCAGCCATGTTGGGCAACGAGTTTTGTACACCAGAGAATGGCACTACGTCTGAAAAGGCTTCAACGTTCAGAATTGACGACTCTCAGCTTGTCGATATGTGGACGACCATCAGTGAGCTCTACAAGGAGGGTGCAATCCATGATGCGGGCAGTGATGGGTCTGCAGCCACGGGCGCATTTCTTAGCCAAAATGCTGCTATCCAGATGAACTCCTCTGGCGGTTACGGAAATGTCGCTGAGGCAAACCTCGATTGGGACTGGTCCATTCACGCCTTACCACGAGATACTGACGCCGCTGGCGCAGCTCCTGGAGGAAACTCTCTGTGGGTAATCGAAGAAGGTACTTCAAAAGAGGAACAAACCGCTGCTTGGGAATTTATGAAGTTTGTCGGTTCGGATGAAATTCAAAAGAAAATTTTTGACGAAACCGGTTACCTACCGACTACAACTGCAGCCATGGATTCTCTGACAGATCTAAGCCCCCAGCAAAAGTCGCTGTTAGAGCAGTATGCTTCTACGCCAGTCAACACTGTTACCGCTGGATGCCATACCGGCGCCTTGAATGACGCTCGTAAGTCCTATAGCCAAGCCATGTCAGCCATCGCCAATGGCAAAGACCCAAGGGCAGAATTCGAAACTGCTCAAGAAACGGCGGACTCTGCCATTGCCTCCTATAACAAACGAGCAAGTAAGTAGGTACTAGTTCAATGACCAAGATTGCCAATCCCCATACTTGGGAAAAGTTCACCGAGCGCGGCGATGTTCGTCGCCATCCCGGCTCTACCTTTGTTGCACATGTTCCTGAAGGCTCTGAGTTCCAACAAGTTGAAATTAGAATTCAAGACGACATCAAGTCTAGAGGTTGGGAAACCGATTACGGCTTCACCGTTCCTTCCAGCTTCCACATGACCCTCCTGAATGGCCTCAAGCATCGAGCTCTACTCGGTCAGAAAGAAGCTTGGCCCGCTTGGCTCAACGAAACCGTTGATTTTCCTGATTCGGTTTTCCGGATGCGTCAACGCCTCGTTGAAGCCAACATTGAAGGGCCCAAGTCTCTTGCGGTGCACGCTGTAGAGATGTACCCACTCGACGAACACCTGACCATCAAATTACGGCCGGCCGATGAGTCGGTACGCCAAGAGATCGAAAGGTTTCGATCTGAGGTTGGAGAAGTACTCGATATACCCGTGACGAGCCTTGATCACTACCAGCTGCATTCAACCTTGGGCTATCGCCTTACAAAGGCCGAAGGAAGTCTAGAGAAGCTCTCCGAGGCCGAGGAGCTTTATAATTCCTGGTTACAGGAGATGGGCGATATCAACCTCGAACCTGCCTTTTTCTCCTTGTTTAATGACATGCAGAGCTTCCCGCCTTTGCTTTACTTCAATCCGAGTGAGCGGTAGACAATAAAGAATGCCCTGGCTTCACATTCTGGTGAGGCCAGGGCATTCCTTTCGGTGGGGTAACGCTAGGTCAATACATTAGCTAGAACAGTGCGTGCGGGCCCAACTCCCTTCCACAGCTGTCCTTGCCAGCCAAACGCTTGGGCCCCTTCAATGTTTACTGGGCGATCGTCAAAGAATACAACGTCTTCACGCTTGTGAGGGCCAAAGGATTTCTCAATTTCCCTTTCGGCTATACGGAAAATCTCTTGGCTCGGTTTGGCAACGCCAACCTCAGACGAGAACACTTGTGCCGCAATCTCCTGCGCCCACGGAGAGGTTCTTACCGCCCGCGCCATCGAATGCGGTGCATTGCTCAAAAGTGCAACTGGTACCTCAGCGGCATGAAGCTCCGCAAGGAAGTCCGAAGTCTCGGAGGTAGTCGCAGAGTTCCGCTCCCCGTCGAGGGCACCCAATGCTGCAGAATCAACATGCTCGATTTCAGTAGGTGCAAGTCCCGCATCGAGAAGAACCTTCGGCCAATACTCCTCGTCTGACATCCCCAAGTCGTAAGCATCGCGATGGGCCCAATACGCGTTCATCAACGCCTCTGTATCCACTGGCAATCCGCACTCGGTAATGAAGTTAACCAGGCGCGGAACCCTATCTCCCTCCGGCACCAACACCTTGCCAATATCAAACACAACGATTGTCATAGCCTCTCCTCATACCAAAAGAAATCTCTAACTCTCTTCGCACAATTCAGTACGTACGAATCACAGTGTAGCGCCCGAATTTTCTGGCTGACCTGGCGTAATGGATATTTTGGGCGCAACAGAAAAGATTCATCTTTAGGTCATCTTGGCTGTTTACTTGTCGTTAATCTGCGCTAGATGGGCTCAGCGTTGCTCTTAAGAAGGGAGAGATCTTGCCCGCTTTTCCACACCACGAATAGCGGCACTGTCAGTCTTCGTAGCCACGAGACTCGGCGCCTTAACCGATGTCTTTGTCCGCTGAGGGATTCTTGAAGAAGTACGGAAGAATGACTGGACGAACCATCGACCAACCGGACCATTGCGCGGACCACGAACTGCGTGGTTCTTAGAGCCCCAACAGTTCAGAAAGCTACTCCACGGCCGAGTCGCCCGAGGCGGTGAGAAGACTAGTCGCGGTACGCCTCCGGGCCAGAGTTAAGCCAGGCGTACACGCCGCCAATAAGGAAGCCGCCGCCGATGAGGTTTCCCACCCACACGATGGACCAGTTGGCCAGGACCGCACCGAGAGTAAACCCCTCAGGCAGCGGGCTGGCACAGAAGAAGGTCAAGGTCATCAGGCAGAAGTTGGCGATAACGTGCTCCAGGCCCAGGCCCACAAAGCAGGCGATGATCGGCACGATGACGAAGAACTTGGACACCACATCCTTGGCAAAGACCGCGCCGACGATAGCCATGTTGACCACGAAGTTAGCCAGGACTGCCTCCACCAGCAGTCCGCCGGGGCCCTTGATGAGCTTGCCCATCGCGAGGTTGGCAATGAGATGGTTCGGATCGATTCCGCCCAGCTTGGCGGACATTCCCATGGCCGCAGCGAACAAGGCGGCACCAACCAGGTTGAACAGCGTCGTCACCACCAGCAGCCACAGGCCCTTGCCCCAGCCCACCTGCTTAGTCACGGCTCCATAGACCATGTACATCATGTTGCCGGTAGCCAGCTCCGCGCCAAGAAGGACGATGGCAAAAAGGCCCAAGCCGAACAGGCAGGCAAAGACCAGCGAGCCCAGGCCTTCCACATGCTTCTCGACTCCCATCCCCATCACCCCAGCAAATGCCGTACCGATAGCGAGGTAGGCACCTGCCAGGGTAGAGCGCACGGCGAACCGGCCAAAGGACTCATCGAGCAACGCAACCTTTTTCTTGACCGCGGCTGCCGAAGCATCATTCAGGGACATCATTCACCTCAGGGGAATCGTTAGTTCGCAGACGCCAGTAGTTTACTCCCCGCTTGTTCGAACCTCATAGGAAGCGATGGCTCTGCCTTGCCCCTAGAACGCAATATCTCCGTCCTGACCCAAAGGCATGCAAGCGCAAAAATCCCCGGCCTCCTTACGGAGTACCGGGGATGCTCTTCACCCATGTATTAGGCGGAAGAATTCGCTACGTTACTTGAACGGGAAGCCGAGCTCGCGCAGGAGCTTGCGGCCCTCCTCGTCGTTGGTAGCGGAGGTCACGACGGTGATGTCCATACCACGCGGGCGGTCCACCTTGTCGATGTCGATCTCGTAGAACATGGTCTGCTCGGTGAGACCGAAGGTGTAGTTGCCGTGGCCGTCGAACTGCTGGTCAGAGAGACCGCGGAAGTCGCGAATACGCGGCAGCGCAATGGTCAGCAGACGGTCCAGGAACTCCCACATGCGGTCGCCGCGCAGGGTAACGCGTGCACCGATGGGCATGCCCTCACGGAGCTTGAAGTTAGCGATGGACTTCTTAGCGCGACGCACCTGCGGCTTCTGGCCGGTGATAGCGGTAAGGTCCTCGAGAGCGCCGTTGATCATCTTGGAGTCGCGGGCAGCGTCGCCCACACCCATGTTGACAACGACCTTGGTGACGCCCGGAATCTGCATCACATTGTCGTACTTGAACTCTTCGTTCAGAGCCTTCTTGATTTCCTCGCGGTAGCGGGTCTTCAGACGCGGAGTGTAGTTCTCGCTCATGTTAGATGTCCTTCCCGTTGCTACGTGCGATGCGGACCTTCTTGCCGTTTTCGTCGAAACGGTAGCCCACGCGGGTCGGGTTGCCCTCGGAGTCAACGATCGCAACGTTGGACACGTGGATCGGAGCTTCCTGGGTAACGATTCCGCCGGACTCGGCGCCACGCTCGGTAGCGGAGTTAGCAACGTGCTTCTTGACGCGGTTGACGCCCTCAACGAGGACCTTGTCGCGCTTCGGGTATGCCTCGATGACCTTGCCCTTCGCGCCCTTGTCCGGGCCCGAAATAACGATCACCATATCGCCCTTATGAATCTTCATAAGACTAGATCACCTCCGGTGCGAGAGAAACGATCTTCATGAAGCGCTTGTCACGAAGTTCGCGAGCAACCGGGCCGAAGATGCGGGTACCGCGCGGCTCGTTGTCACCCTTGAGAATAACTGCGGCGTTTTCATCGAATGCGATGTAGGAGCCGTCCGGACGACGGGTCTCCTTCTTGGCACGGACGATGACGGCCTTGACGACATCGCCTTCCTTTACGTTGCCACCCGGGATGGCTTCCTTGACAGTGGCGACGACAATGTCACCAATGCCAGCGAAACGTCGAACGGAGCCGCCGAGAACGCGGATGACGAGGATCTCTCGTGCACCGGAGTTGTCGGCGACGCGCAGACGCGATTCTTGCTGAATCACTATGGGTCTCCTGACCTGGATTAACGTGCGTCAAGATTTCCGTCCTTGACACACCTGGTCTACTTGCTTACGTGGCACAGGCTGTGCGACGAACTCGCTGTTCACAGCGGTCGAAGGGTCTCGGTGCGGCGATTCGGAAACGCATCGCACTGCACCGACCGGCCATATGCAACCCATACATTCAAGCATGCCTTAGACTGTTTCCCCAAATTGCACGCCTCACCACTTCCCACACCCCGGTTGCATGACGGGGCTCCCATGCGGCATACCCCCCCTCCCTCGCGTCTGCGCCCTTAAGACGCACATGTGCAGACCTGAAAGTGCAGAGGTGCTGGTGGACATCGTGAAGTCACGCGCAGTGCTTGACAGCACGCAGCACCTCTGCACTTCCAGGTCTGCACTTTTGGAAGCAATGGGCGAGGGCTTTAGGCTTTCGCCGCAGATGCGCTCCTAGGCCGTGGAGGCTGATGCGATGGTTGTCGCATCAGCGGGTTCCGGCTTCGGGTCCACGGTAAGAAGCGCATCGCCGAAGGAGATCTCCTCGCCCGCGGCATAGGCCGGTAGGACCGGACCCGTCTTCTTCGAGTTGGAGACGACGACCGGCGTGGTCACCGGGTAGTCGGCGGCCTTGATTGCCTCGATATCGAACTCGCACAGCAGGTCGCCGGCCTTGACCTCATCGCCCTTGGAGACGTGCGAGGTGAAGTGTTCGCCCTTCAGGTTCACGGTATCGAAGCCGATGTGCATGAGGATGTCCACGTTGTTGCCGTCGGCATCCTTGCCACGCACGGCATACGCGTGCTTGGAGGGGAAGGTGACGGTAACCTTGCCGTCAATCGGGGACACAAGGCGCCCCTCGGTTGGCTCGACGGCCGCGCCAGCGCCCAGCTTGCCCGCCGCGAACATCGGATCCGAGACCGACTCCAAAGCGATAGCAGTACCAGCCAGCGGGGAGGCCACGCGATAGGCGTTCGGGTCAGCGGTAGCGGCCGGAACCGCACCGCCTACGCCGGCACCGGTAGCAGCACCGGTCTCATCAGGATCGATGGAACCGTTCTTGGCAATCAGGTAGCGGCCATAAGCAAAGGCCACGCCGAAGGAAAGGAGCAAAGAGGTAAAAGCGCAGATGAAGAACTGCGTGTAGTCCTCGGGACGCATGGACACGAAGCCGATGAAGCCGGCGGCGCCGAGGGCGGTGGCTTTGACGTCGAAAAGCGCAATGAGCGTCGCAGCAATCGCGGACGCGCCCATACCGATGTAGAACGGCCAGCGCAGTCGCAGGTTCACACCGAAGATGGCGGGCTCGGTGATGCCGAAGAGTGCGGATACGCCCGAGGCACCAGACAGGCCCTTGAGCTTCTCAGAGCGGGCCAGGAAGTAGACCGCCAGGGCCACACCACCCTGGGCAATGTTGGCCACGGAAGCCACCGCGAAGATGAAGGAGCCGCCTTCGTTCCACAGCATCGTCTCAATCGGCGGGAAGGATTGGTGCAGACCCGTGATGACGATCGGCGAATAGAAGAGACCAAAGATGAAGCCGCCCACCGGGCCGGCGAACGTGTAGAGGTCATTCAGGCCAGCACCCAGCATGTCGCCAGCGGTGCGCAGCACCGGACCCACCGCAATAAAGGTGATAAAGCCCGTCACCAGCAACGTCAGCAGCGGGGTAAGCAGGAAGTCCACCGTGCCCTTGAGGTGCTTGTGCAGGAACTTCTCAATCGTGGCAAGAATCCAGGCGATGACGAGGATGGGCAGGATGGAGCCTTGGTAGCCGGCTTGGGCCACGTCGAGGCCGAAGATGTTCCAGTAGGTCATCTCCCCCGCTTCGATGGTCGCGGCTACCTGGTAACCGTTGACCAAGTCCGGCATCACCATCGCCATAGCCATGCCGGCGCCGAGGAACTCGTTGCCGCCAAAACGCTTGGTGGCGGTAAAGCCCACCAAAATAGGCAAGAACGCAAACGGCGCGGAGGCCAAGAGGTTAATAAGCCCGGCAACATCGGCCATAGCCGGGAACATCTCAATGACTGACTGCTCGCCAAAAAGGCCGTTGACGGTAAGCACGTTATTGAGCGCCATGAGCAGACCGCCACCGACCAGAATCGGGATGAGCGGCACGAAGATATCCGCGAGGACCTTCACCGCGCGGGAGAACCAGTTGCCGGAATCGGCGGCGATGTCCTTGAGCTTGTCCGTGGAGACCGCGATGTCCTTGGTGGTTATCTTGTTGAGCTGGTCGAAGACGATGTTGACATCGCCCGGGCCAACGATGACCTGGAACATACCGCCGGCCTCAAAGATGCCCTTGAGGTCCGGATCGTTTTCCAGCGCAGCCTTGTCGACCTTCTTGCTGTCTTTGAGCACCATGCGCAGGCGGGTGGCGCAGTGCGCGAGCGCCACGATGTTGTCTTCGCCGCCGATGGCTTTCAGGATTCGCTCCGCGACTTGTGAGTGTTCCATGCCGCCGTGCCTCCTAGAAGAGTGAGATGAGTTAAATAGCGTCACCTCTTATTAGACACGTTACTCAACATAATGCCAAGCATTCGGACATAAATATAGGAAGATTCACACCCTAACGGGCTTCCCAACCGTGCCAGCGAGCGCCGCTGGCACCAAAAACCGCCGACGCCCCCGCAATCCGCCCATCGCCCGCAAAGACCTCCACCGCGCAGCCATCCGCGATGAGTTCCAGGGAACCAGCCGGACACGGCACGACGCGCTCATCACCGCCGCAAGCCAAGCAGAGTTCTCCCCCGCCGTAGGTGACGCGGAAGGCTTCGGCCCCGGAGTCGTCGACAAGCGCGTACGTGCCCTCGCCTGCCTGAAGCGTTGCAACCGAGTCGCTTTCCGGCAGCTCCCAGACCGGAGCCTGGCGCAGCCAGCCATCCTCCAACCACACGCGCCGCGGCAGAGTGAGCGTGTGGACCCACCCTTCTTCCACGGTCGGGGTGTCATCCTGCGCCGGCAACCCCATCCACCCCAGCATGATGGCTTCGCCGTCCTTCTCCACCAGCTGTGGCGCGTAGAACTGGTGGCCATAGTCCAGCTCACTGAAACCACGCTCCACGTGGAAGACCGTGCCATCGAGTCGGCCCACGAGGTAGCCGCACTGGTCGGAGGAAGCGTAGTGCGTAGAGCCGTCGGCAAGCACCGGCTCAAGACCTTGAGGGCAGATGACCAGGACGTCCTTGTCCTCACCCGTAGCGCGGTCACGCAGCGTCACATGGTTGGGGCATTCCCACATATAGCCGCCCGGCACGAGGTCAGGGCTCAGGCCCGGCTCGGCCTGGCTGGTATCGAACGTGAGCGCGCCTTCAAAGGACCAGTGCGCCAAGTCCGTGGAGCGGTAGAGCACCACGTGCCCCGTTTCATCCTCCGCTTGCGCGCCGAGCACCATGCGCCAGCCCGCATCATCACGGGTGATCTGGGGATCCCGGTAGTGCCCCGTGAACCCCTCCGCGGCCCCATTGATGAGCGGGTTCGCCGGGTCATGTTCGTAGAAACCACCTGCCGGGCCGGAGGGGTCCACCACGCGCACGCGGTTCTGCGAGGGAATCCGTACGCCATCGCGCTTGAGGTTGCCGGTATAGAACAGCCAGACGTCCTCGCCGTCGACCACTGCGCCGCCCGAGTAGCAGCCGTGGGCGTCATGCTCACGGATGGGATACAGCGCGTCCGGGTAGTGCCGCCACGGTTGCGCGGCGCGCAGCGATGCTACTGCGTGCCCCCACCCCGTTTGTTTCTTAGCGTGTGGGAAGCACGGGTCGTGCTGGTAGTAGACGTGCAGAGTATCGCCATCAAGGAAGATTCCGTTCGGGTCATTCAAGCGGCCGGAGGGCGGGGAGAGATGAAAAAGCGGACGGTAGTTCATGCCCTCGATAGTATGGGCTCTATGGACATTATGGTGTGTGGCGAAGGCCTCGTTGATCTTGTTCCGCGTGGCCGCGGGCAGCTGGCTGACCTCCAACCGGCGCTGGGTGGCGGCCCCTTCAACGTGGCGGTGGCAGCCGGGCGATTGGGCGCTGACGTGGGCTTTCAGTCCCGTCTATCGAAGGATGCATTCGGCTGTGCGCTGGTGGAGCGTCTCACCGAGGAGGGCGTGGACACCTCCCTTGTGCAGCGCGGCGAGGAACCCACCACGCTGGCGGTGTGCAACATCGCCGACGACGGCTCGGCAACTTATTCCTTTTACACGGAGGGTACTGCCGACCGCCTGGTAGAGCCCGCGCTTGCCGACGTCCCCTGGGCCTGCTTCGGCACCGTCTCCCTAGCGCTGGAGCCGGGCGCCTCGCGTTATGCCGCGCTTCTCCAGGACTTGGCTGCGCGCGGGACGAAGGTGGCGCTGGACCCGAACATCCGGCCCTTCTTCGCCACTGCGGAGCACCGCGAGTTCCTGCTGAGTCTGCTTCCTCACGTCACGCTGCTGAAGCTCAGTGAAGAAGAGGTTGATTTCCTTGGGGCTGGGGCACTGGAGCAGGTACCGGTGGTGGTCACCACGCGCGGGGCGGACGGGCTGAGCGTGCGCACGGCGTCGGTGTCGTTGGAGGTCCCGCCGGTGAACGTCGAGGTGGCGGACACCATCGGCGCGGGCGACACGGTTATGGCTGCACTCCTGACTCTTCTGGCGGAACGAGACGGGAATGCAGCCGAGCTCAGCGCCGAAGACTGGCGCGAGATCCTGCAGTTTGCGGCGGCTGCCGCGGCCATCACAGTCTCACGCACCGGCGCCCAGCCGCCCACACGCACCGAAGTAGAGGCACGGCTATGAACTATCCCCTGCGCACAGCCGTCTTAAACGCGGTCCTCCTCGTTCTCGTCGCGATATGTTTCCTCCTGCCGGTATTCTTCGGCACCTCGGCCCTGCTCCCGGTGCCCGTCGCGGCCTGGACATCGATCATCCTTGCCGTGCTAGCGCTTATCGACGCCTCCTACCACGCCTTCTCCCCCGCCCAACGCCCCACCCGTGGCCTCCGCGCGCTCACCGCCCTCGGGGCGGGCACGCTCATCGCAGGCTGGTTGGTCTGGGTTCAGATCTTTAACACCATCGACGTGACCAGCACTACGCCCTACCGCATCGGCACGTTCCTTCTCGCGGTCGGCACGGTGCTCAGTGCGTTTTGCCTTGCCATTGCGCTCACACACCGCGGCGAGCGCTAGAGGATCTGGTCTCGGAGAAGAGCGCCGTGCAGGATCAAAAATAGCCCCCACGATAACCGTGGGGGCTATTCACGTAGAAGAGGGCTAGATTTTACTTAGCCTTCTCCACGATCTCGACGAGACGGAAGTGCTTGTCCTTGGACAGCGGGCGAGTCTCGGCGATGAGAACGCGGTCGCCGATGCCGGCGGTCTCGTTCTCGTCGTGCGCCTTAACCTTCTTGTTAGTGCGCATGATCTTGCCGTAGAGGGCGTGCTGCTTGCGGTCTTCGAGCTCGACAACGATGGTCTTATTCATCTTGTCGGAGACAACGATGCCGGTGCGGGTCTTGCGAGCGCCCTTTTCCTTCTTAGTGTTCACGTTTGCCTCACTCATGATTAAGCCTCAGCTCCCGGAGCAACGGACAGGCCCAGCTCGCGCTCGCGCAGAACGGTGTAGATGCGGGCAATGTCGCGCTTAACCGTGCCGATGCGGCGGTTGTTGGTCAGCTGGCCGGTGGCCTTCTGGAAACGAAGGTTGAAGAGCTCTTCCTTCGCGTCCTTCAGGCGGTTCTCCAGCTCAGCGTTGTCGAGCTCACGGAACTCGTGGGCGGGTGTACCGGTAGCCATTAGAACTGGTCCTCCTTCTTGATGATGCGGACCTTGCACGGAAGCTTCTGGCCAGCGCGGCGCAGAGCCTCGATGGCAGTAGCCTCGTTCGGGTAGGTCATCTCGAAGAGGATGCGGCCCGGCTTAACGTTGGCAACCCACTTCTCGACGGGACCCTTACCGGAACCCATACGCACGCCGAGCGGCTTCTGGGTCAACGGACGGTCCGGGAAGATGTTGATCCACACCTTGCCACCACGCTTGACGTGGCGGTTGATGGCAATACGTGCGGCCTCAATCTGGCGGTTGGTGATGTACGCCGGCTCCAGAGCCTGGATGGCGTAGTCACCGAAGTTGATGCGGTTACCGCCCTTGGACACACCCGAGCGGGTCGGGCGGTGCTGACGACGGTACTTGACGCGCTTAGGAATCAGCATGGATTAGCCCTCCTGCTTCTGCTGTGCGCGCTGGCGACGCTGGCCACCACGACGCGGACGACCGTTGCGGTCGCCGCGGCCACGGCCCTGCGCCGGAGCGTTCAGTTCGGACTCGCGGACGCCACCGACAACGTCACCCTTGTAGATCCACACCTTGATGCCAATGCGGCCGAAGGTGGTGTGGGCCTCTGCGGTGCCGTAGTCGATCTCGGCGCGAAGGGTGTGCAGCGGAACGCGACCCTCGTGGTAGCGCTCGGTGCGGGACATCTCAGCGCCGCCCAGACGACCAGCCAGGAGGATCTTAATACCCTTAACCTGCGGCTGGCGCATAGCGGACTGGATGGCCTTGCGCATTGCGCGGCGGAAAGCCACGCGGTTCACCAGCTGCTCAGCGATGGACTGCGCAACCAGGTTTGCGTTGGCGTCGACCTGCTTGACCTCGAGAATGTTGAGGGCGACCATCTTGCCGGTGAGCTTCTCCAGCTCGCGGCGGATGCGGTCAGCCTCAGCACCGCGGCGGCCAATCACGATGCCCGGGCGGGCGGTGTGGATGTCCACGCGGACGCGGTCGCGAGTGCGCTCGATGACGACGTCGGCGATGCCGGCGCGGTCGAGGCCCTTCTCCAGGTACTCGCGGATCTTGATGTCTTCGGCTACGTAGTTTGCGTAGTCCTTATCGGCGTACCAGTGGGTCTTCCAGTCGGAAGTGATGCCCAAACGTAGGCCGTGAGGATGGATCTTCTGGCCCATTACTTGGCCCCTTCCTTCTGGCTCTCGACAACCACGGTGATGTGGCTGGTGCGCTTACGAATCATGAATGCGCGGCCCTGTGCGCGCGGCTGGAAACGACGCATGGTCGGCCCCTCGTTGGCGTATGCCTCGGAGATGACCAGGGTGCGCGGATCCAGACCGAAGTTGTTCTCAGCGTTGGCAGCTGCGGATGCAACAACCTTGGCAACCGGCTCAGCGGCGCCCTGCGGAGCGTACTTCAGGATTGCAAGTGCCTCGGCTACGGACTTACCGCGGACCAGGTCGATGACGCGGCGTGCCTTCATCGGGGTAACGCGGACGTAGCGAGCCGTTGCGGATGCGGAGGTGATGGTGTCACTCATCGCTTATCGACGTCCCTTCTTGTCGTCCTTAACGTGACCCTTAAAGGTCTTGGTGGGTGCGAACTCACCGAGCTTGTGACCAACCATGGAGTCCTCGACGAACACCGGGACATGCTTACGACCGTCGTGGACGGCGAAGGTGTGACCGATGAAGTCGGGCAGGATGGTGGAGCGGCGAGACCAGGTCTTGATGACCTGCTTGGTGCCGGCCTCGTTCTGAGCATCAACCTTGTTGAGGAGGTGCTCATCGACGAACGGGCCCTTCTTAAGGCTGCGTGGCATTGTTTACCTCCTCTTAGCGCTTCTTGTTCGGGCGACGACGGCGCACGATCATGTTGTTCGAGTAACGGTTCGGGTTGCGGGTGCGGCCTTCCTTGTGGCCCCACGGCGACACCGGGTGGCGACCACCCGAGGTCTTACCCTCACCACCACCGTGCGGGTGGTCGACCGGGTTCATAACGACACCGCGGACGGTCGGGCGGACGCCCTTCCAACGCATACGGCCGGCCTTGCCCCAACGGATGTTCATCTGGTCAGCGTTGCCAACCTCACCGACGGTGGCGCGGCAACGGATGTCGACGCGACGAATCTCGGAGGACGGCATACGCAGGATGGCGTACTTGCCTTCCTTACCCAGCAGCTGGATGGAGGCACCAGCGGAGCGAGCCAGCTTAGCGCCAGCGCCCGGCTTGAGCTCCACAGCGTGGATGGTGGTACCGGTCGGGATGTTGCGCAGCGGGAGGTTGTTGCCAACCTTGATATCTGCGTTCGGACCAGCCTCAACGATGGTGCCCTGCTTCAAGCCCTTCGGGGCGATGATGTAACGCTTCTCGCCGTCTGCGTAGTGCAGGAGGGCGATGTTAGCGGTACGGTTCGGGTCGTACTCGATGTGAGCGACCTTTGCAGGGATACCGTCCTTGTCGGTACGACGGAAGTCGATGAGACGGTAGCGGCGCTTGTGGCCACCGCCGATGTGGCGGGTGGTGATGCGGCCGTAGTTGTTACGACCACCAGTCTTGCTCAGCGGGCGCAGCAGGGACTTCTCCGGGGTCGAGCGAGTGATTTCCTCGAACTCGGACACGGAGGATGCGCGGCGACCCGGAGTTGTCGGCTTGTACTTACGAATAGCCATAATTCTTCCTTTTCCTTATCGGCTCTTTAAGCCGTTCTGCTAGCTAGCAGAACCGCCGAAGACGTCGATGGAGTCGCTGCCTTCACGGAGCGTCACGTAGGCGCGCTTGGTGGACTTACGCTGACCGAAGCCGGTGCGGGTGCGCTTGCGCTTACCTGCACGGTTCACGGTGTTCACGGAAGCAACCTTCACGCCGAAGATCTGCTCGACGGCATCTTTAATCTGGGTCTTGTTGGAGTCCGTGGAGACGTAGAACGTGTAGACGTTCTGCTCCATCAGGCCGTAGGACTTCTCGGACACAACCGGTGCGATGATGACGTCGCGCGGGTTAGCGAGCTTAGCCATTACTTCTCCTCCTTAGCTTCCTCGGCGGCGCCGGTAGCGCGCTCGACGAAGGTGTGCAGAGCCTCAACGGAGAACACAACGTCGTCCGAGTAGAGGACGTCGTAGGTGTTCAGCTGGCCGGCATCCAGGATCTGGACGTTCGGCAGGTTGTTGGCGCTGCGGCGAGCATTGATGTCCTCGCGGCCGATGACCAGAAGAACATTCTTGCGGTCGGTGAGGCGCTCGATGAAAGCCTTGGCCTGCTTGGTGGACGGGGTCTGGCCCGGGACGAGCTCCTCGATGACGTGGATGCGCTCGTTGCGTGCACGGTCAGACAGTGCGCCGTAGAGAGCAGCCTTGATCATGCGCTTCGGGGTGCGCTGGGAGTAGTCGCGCGGAACCGGGCCATGCACGGTGCCACCGCCGGTGTAGTGCGGCGCACGGATGGAGCCCTGGCGGGCGCGGCCGGTGCCCTTCTGGCGGAACGGCTTGCGACCACCACCGCGGACCTCGCCGCGAGTCTTGGTCTTGTGGGTACCCTGACGAGCGGCAGCGAGCTGTGCGTTGACAACCTGGTGCATCAGAGCAATGGATGCCTCGGTGTCAAAGAGCTCGGCCGGCAACTCAACGGTGCCGTTGGTCTTACCGTCAGCGGTCTGGACGTCTAGCTTGAGGTTGCTCATGCGTGTGCACCGCCCTTCACTGCGGTCTTAACGGTGACGAGGCCACCGCGCGCACCCGGGATAGCACCCTTGATGAGCAGCAGGTTGGACTCGGCATCAATCTTCTGAATCTTCAGGTTCTGGGTGGTCACGCGGTCCTGGCCCATGCGGCCAGCCATGCGCTTACCCTTGAAGACGCGGCCCGGGAACGAAGCGCCACCAATGCCACCAACGCGGCGGTGGGCAGCCTGGTTACCGTGGGCAGCGCCCTGGCCTGCGAAGCCGTGGCGCTTCATGGCGCCAGCGTAGCCGTGACCCTTGGTGGTACCGGTGACGTCAACGAAGGTAACGCCCTCGAAGATGTCCACCTTGACCTCCTGGCCGACCTCGTATGCGGAGGTATCGTCCATGCGGATCTCAGCGACGTAACGGCGCGGGGTCACGCCAGCCTTCTTGAAGTGACCGGTTGCAGGCTTGTTGACCTTGCGCGGGTCCTTCTCGCCGAAGGCAATCTGGATGGCGTTGTAGCCATCGGTTTCTACAGTACGGATCTGGGTAACCACGCACGGGCCAGCCTCGACGACAGTCACCGGCACAACGCGGTTCTCCTCGTCGAAGACCTGGGTCATGCCGAGCTTGGTGCCCAGAATTCCCTTGATCTCGTTTTCACTCATTGTTTGTTCTCCACCAAATACGTTGTGTCGATCGCTTACTGGATATTCACGTCGACGCTTGCCGGAAGGTCGATGCGCATAAGGGCGTCAACGGTCTTCGGGGTCGGGTCGAGAATGTCGATGAGGCGCTTGTGAGTGCGCATCTCGAAGTGCTCGCGAGAGTCCTTGTACTTGTGCGGAGAACGAATAACGGCGTATACGTTCTTCTCGGTTGGGAGCGGCACCGGGCCGACAACACGAGCACCCGTACGGGTAACGGTCTCGACGATCTTCTTAGCAGAAGCGTCGATGGCCTCGTGGTCGTAGGCCTTCAGCCGAATGCGGATTTTTTGTCCCGCCACGCTTATCCTCTTCCTCGCTTCCCCACTTTCACATTCCCGGCCTATCCGGGGCGTGAAGCGGTGGGAAATTGCTTCTCGATTTCTCTATAACGTTGTCCGGGCTGGAAGCCATGGCTCAACGCCAGTTGTCTGACTGTCATGACGACCACGAGAGTGACTTAAGGCAAAAGCCCAGAGTGCAGTGCTCGTGACGGGGTACAAGACCCGTAGTCAAAGTAAATAGGAAGAAGACTGGGGCGTTAGATCTCAATGATCCGCAACCAAAGTCTTATTCATATACTGCCGCTGTTTATTTGCCATGCCCCTTCTCCGGTCCATCTTCTCGGGATTGTCTCTGCTCAAGCGCGGACCTAGCCCGATCGGATGACCTTCGCGTGTAGTTCCAGAAGAACTCCACAACAAAGGTGTCATGTTCGCCTTACCAGCAACGACGCCCTACAGGCTGAAGCCTGCGGCTACGCCGCTGTGTTAAAGCAACCCCTGTATTTAAGCACGTAACCTCGCGTTTTCCAAACTCCTGCAGAAACAGTGGGTAACATCACGTTTTGGCCAAGGATTGACTCTCCGCCGCCCCGCGGACCGCGTTCGAGGTTAAGCTCGTGGCGTAGATACAGACCTACATCAACTACACAGTGAGAGGGATCCACCATGGCTGAGAACACCACCCCCAAGGACGTCGCCGAGCAGACCGCCCCGGCTAACGACGCCACCCCGGCCCCTGCCCCGGAGCGCAACAAGAACCTGGAGACCGATTTCGGCACCACCCGCATCGATGATGTCGTTGTGTCCAAGATCGCCGGCATCGCTGCCCGCGAGGTTTCCGGCGTCGCCGCCCTCGGCGGCGGTGGCGCCCGCATGATGGGCTCCATCCGCGAATCCTTCGGCGCTTCCGAGGACGTCCGCCAGGGCGTGAGCGTCGAGGTGAACAACGGCACCGCCTCCATTGATATCGCCATCATCGCCGAGTATGGCGTGGCCATCCACGAGCTCGCCGAGGCTATCCGCCGCAACATCATGAACGCGGTCGAGCGCATGACCGGCCTGTCCGTGGACCGTGTCGATGTCGTCGTCCACGACGTCAAGCTGCCGCGCGAAGAAGACGAGTCTGCCGAAACGGCCCCGGCAGTTACCCAGGGCCAGGCATAACGTGACCTCTGCCGAGCTCACCCTCCCCATTGCCACGTCCATAGCGGAGGCGGTGACGGATCTGAGGGGCGTCGCCAAGCTTTCGCCCGGCCGGTTCGGGGAGGTCGCGCTGCTCTTCCCCGGTGAGCGCGTGCACGGCATCCGCCGCCCCAGCCCACAGGATGACACGCACCTGGAGCTGCACATCGTCGTTGATGTCAGCGCTGGCGTTCCCCTCGCCGAGCTTGGCGACGCCACCCGCACCACCGTCCGCGTCACCTGGCCCGCGGTGCGCCGCGTGGACGTTGTCTTCGACGACGCGGTCTAAAAGGAACCGACCCACAGAACTAAAGGAAAACCATGAAGAATTACACCTCCCTCGGCGTGATCGCCGGCTTGGTTCTGGCCTTTTTCATCTACCTCGGCGTGTGGTACGTCGCGCTCGCGGTGCTGCTCGCCGCAGTCGGTGGCGTGATTGGCGCGCATTTCGACGGCCGCATCGACCTCACTGCGGTATGGAAGGGCGTGGTCGGCCAGGATAGAGGCCGAGGCTAGTGAGCACCGCCAAACACGGCCGCACCCGCTTTTCTCTGCGCGCGATGGAGAAGGTGATTAGCTCCGCCATCGCGAGTGTGCCGGGAACCGCGGCTGTCGACGCCAAACTTGCCGGCCTGGCCGGCCGCGCCTTTCCGCGCGTGATGGCGCAGATGGATCCGGATACGCAGATGGTCGCTGTCGACGTCGATATCGCCGTCTACTGGCCCTCCCCCGTCACCGACGTTGCAGCGGCCGTTCGCACGGCGATACGAGAGGCCGTGCGTGATTTCACCGGTTTCCGGACCACCCGCGTCAACGTCACCGTGGGTGGCGCCGTGGCAGGCGAACGCACGACTGCCTTGGCGGTCGAGACACGGGCGCCGCTGCCGGCGCAGATCCCGGCGATTGTTCCGGAGCGTGTCCTCAAGCCCATCACCACCGCGCACGGCGCGCCCGTGCGCCACATCGCGGCCCCACGCGAGGCTCCGGTACGTGCCGTGGCGGCACCGGAGGGACCGCGGGTGCGGGGTGTTGCCACGCCATCCGAGGTTGCGGTTCGCACGGAAGGTTTCGGCCCTTCAGAGCAGCGCTACGACGAGCTGCGGCCAATCGTTACGGCAGCGCCGCGGCCGCTGCGCGTTATTGCTGACCCCGCGCCCGTCAACGTTCGTTCGGTGGCGTCGCCCCAGGAATTCGCGTTGCGCCGCATCACTACTCCCCGCCCGGTCCAGCCGCGGCACGTGGACGTTCCACAGGCACCAGCGCTGCGCTCCCCGCACGCCGAGCCGCTCCAGCTGCGCCCGATTGAGATTCGGCCCTCGGCCCAGTTCACACGCCGGGTAGACGTCCCGCGCCCGGCGCCGCTGCGCGCCATCACGATCAACGATAGGAGGCCATTATGAGTGAGAGCTCCCTGCCCGTTGGCTTTGGTCAACGCCCGAAGGCCTCCCCGCCGGCGCGCGGCTGGACCATCATCCTGGGCGTCGTCCTGCTCGTCGCCGCCGTGGTCGTGGGGCGTGAGGCCTGGGTCGTGGGTGCCGATGAGGGCGCTGCGTCGTGGTTGCAGCCGTTCATCGATGTGATGTCCTCCCCGGAGATCCACGGGTGGATGCTGGTGGCCGGCGGTGCGGCCATCCTCATCGGACTGATTTTGTTGTGGGCGGCGTGTGCGCCGCGGAAGACGACGCACGTGCGGATTGGCTCCGAGGATGCGTCGATGTGGTTGCGCGCGGTGGACATTGCGCGGGTGGCGTCGGCAACGGCGCGTCGGGTGCCGGGAACCACGGCGGCGCGTAGTAGGGCGCGGATCTCTAAGGACCATGCGCGCATAACGGTGACTGCGACGGGCGATGCCGACGACGCGCAGCTTAAAGAGCGCGTGACTGAGGCGGTAACCGCGGCACTCGCGGCTATTACCCCGGCTCCGGACATCACCGTGGTGCTTGAGGATGAACAGGAGGAGATCGCTAATGTCTAAGGCGCTTGCCGGCGTGGACCGTACGATCCTTGCCATTGTGGGAGTCCTGCTCATTGCTCTGGGCGCGTGGCCGATTCTCATTCACTTCGACGTGTCTTTTGCCACCTACCTGGCAACGTGGGTTGACCACGACACATGGGCGGGCTTACCGGAGCAGGGCTGGTGGCCCTATGCGCTGGGCTTGGCGACGATTGTCTGCGCCCTAGCCGGTCTGTGGCTTGTGATCAGCAACCTGCGGCACCATCGGTTTAGCGCGGTCTCTTCGGAACAATCGAATGAGGAGGGAGCGATTAAAACTGAGATGTCCGCTATTGCAGGCGCGGTGGCGGATACCCTCGCTGAGGTTGAGGGCGTGGAGAAGGTCTCGCGGCTCGTCGCCTACGACCGCTCGCGGCCGACTCTGCAGTACGAGGTCCTGGCAGATCCCGATACCCCGTTGCTGCGAATCAAGGACGCCATCGAAGTCAACGACCGGGACTTCCGTGCCGCGTTCCCTGACGTGGATGTGGATACGCGATACAAGGTCCACTTCACGAAGGTGCGCAACGCGGTCCTCTAGATACCACCTACCCTGCTCACAAAACTACTCGCGAGCAGGGTTTTTCTTCTTCCGGTTGCGGGGTCGGGAGTGCTGTTTTAGTCTCTGTGCCCATGGGGG
>NZ_KV796809.1:166366-167161 GCF_001809235.1 Corynebacterium sp. HMSC072A04
TGCACCAGGTGTACTTCGGCCCCACCCGCTACACCGGTAAGCAAAAGAAAGCACGTGCAGCAGCCCTTGCCCAACGCCACAGCCTGGGCACCCTCACACTCATCGAAACCTACGTTTCAAAAGTAAAGAAAACCCTCGACGCGTGGAACCTCCGAGCAAAACTCGCCGCCACACCCGCACACCGCATCCGAGCCGTTGCCACAGCACGGCTTAAAGAACTCACACGTAAAAGAACCGCCAAACCCGGCGTGCGCATCACCTACAGATCCGAAGGCCCAAACACCCTCTCCATTACCGATGATGCCACCACGATTGCCAACATGCGCGCAGTCCTAGAATCCACCAACAACACCGACCTACTCAAAGCCGCCAACGACGTCTTCTTCAACCAAGAAACAGCCGGCACAAAGCCAGCGGTGCGCACCCAAGTCATCGTCACACTGAACGAGTTGGACCAAATCATCAACGGCGACGGGGACGAGATCGAACTCAACTTGACCAACGGTGCGCGCATGACAGGCGCTGAGTTTCTCACCCATAAGTTTGCCGAAATCGGCTACGCCACCATCGTGCACCCCATCGAAGGCCCCATCAACACCTGGCGGCTCGAGCGCGGGGCAAACTTCAAGCAACGTCTTACCCTGCACGCTGAATTCCACACCTGTTCTAGACCTGGGTGTAATAAGCCAGCCGATTACTGCCAGGTGCATCATCTCATCCCTTGGCAGGCTGGTGGCTACACCAACATTAAGAACTTGACCTTCCTGTGCGCCTACCACAACGGCATTAACGACG
>NZ_KV796809.1:167261-179253 GCF_001809235.1 Corynebacterium sp. HMSC072A04
CCGCCTCAACACCGGGGTCAGCTTCATCCCGCCCTGGGGTACACCAATCACGGAAATGCCGGAATACCAAGAAGCAGTCGCCAGACTCACCGCCGAGCAAGCAGGACAACCACCAGACCCGCCACCGGACAGCAGCTAACACCCCAGCCACCAAACACAAAAAGCGCCAATTACCTGCAACAAAAGCGCTCCCGATAGAAGAACCCGTCAGACAAAACATGCTGACGGGGACATCGGCGATCCCAGGTTGCGCTTCACTCGACGCCGGATACAACAGGGGCAGCCACGGCAGGATCCTTAAGCCCTTAAAGAACGAGACCCAGCAACCACAGCCAGGGTGACAGGGAACTTGGCGAACCCACGCAACGATTCAGGCGTTAACCTCACAGTTCAGTGGGCACATCGGCGATCTAACGCGCGGAGCAGCGTGCTAGCGGCTATCTGCTCGAGAAGTGCAAAAGACCTGGCGGGTTAGGCGCGTCGCGAGGATTTCGGCGGGCTGAACAGGGCCTCGCTAGTAAGGCGAGGCGGGCTCGTTCCAAGGCGCGGATTCAGCGAGAATGACCTCCTGGATACGCCCAAAGGTGTGCAGCGTGCCCCGGGAAAGGTGGACGCGAAGCGGTTCCCCGACTTCCCCGGCCTCGATGGTGTGCCACGAGAAGTCGGTACGGATAAGCTCCCGATTCTTGCGCTCCACGATGTGGAGGCCGTGGTCAAGGATGATCGTTTCGGCATCGGTACGAATGAACCACACTCGGTCCCCCACGCTGCGTCGCTTAAGGCCGGTCAGGTTGCGATGGTCTTCTCGCAAGCGTGTAACGGACTCGACGACGCCAAACCGATGCTCGAAGCCTTCGGCATCGGCAATCACGAGCGGTCGTCCTGGTCCAACGGGCCGGAGGGCTGACACTGTCCACGCCACCGGCTGGCCACGCTGCCCGTCCTTGGATATCGGTCTCACCACCGCCACAGACTCCGCCTGTCGGCTCTGCTCCACATTGCGAGGGGCCGCAGTCGTAGGGGCTAGTGTCACGCGGTGTGTGGGCGTAACGACGAGCCAGAGGCCCTCGGTGACGAGATTGACGTCGAGAGGCACAAGCGGGGGATGCACAGCCGCCATCGCCTCCAGCCGCGCGCTGAGTTCGTCGTCAGGCACGCCCCAGCCGTAGCCCTCCGCCGCCAACATGCCAAACAGGGTTCCCAGGGGAAGGTCCGGTTGGCCTTCCCACGCGGCGCGCAGTGCGGCGAGGGTGCGGTCAATGCGGGTTGGGTCGAACATAACTCTCAAGCCTAGTAGGCCCACGATCACCAAAGCCGCCCAACCCCATCAGGGATTGAGCGGCTCACAGACCTGCTAAATCAGGAAGGGCCTTAGGCCCTAGCAAGAATTAGCCCAGGATCTTGGTAACGCGGCCAGCGCCGACGGTACGGGAGCCCTCGCGGATAGCGAAGCGCAGGCCCTCGTCCATAGCGACCGGCTGGATGAGCTCTACGGACATCTCAACGTTGTCGCCCGGCATAACCATCTCGGTGCCCTCAGGCAGCTTGACGACGCCGGTAACGTCGGTGGTGCGGAAGTAGAACTGCGGACGGTAGTTGTCCATGAACGGGGTGTGGCGGCCGCCCTCTTCCTTCTTCAGGACGTAGACGGAACCCTCGAACTTGGTGTGCGGGGTGTAAGCGCCCGGCTTGATGCAAACCTGGCCACGCTCAACCTCTTCACGCTTGGTACCACGCAGAAGCAGACCACAGTTGTCGCCAGCCTCGGTGTAGTCCATCATCTTGCGGAACATCTCGATACCGGTAACGGTGGTGGACATCGACTTCTCCTTGATGCCGATGATCTCGATGTCCTCGTTGACGTTCAGGGAGCCACGCTCAACACGGCCGGTAACAACGGTACCGCGGCCGGTAATGGTGAAGATGTCCTCAATCGGCATCAGGAACGGCTTGTCCAGCTCGCGGACCGGATCCGGGATGGAGTCATCGCAAGCCTGCATCAGGTCGATAACAGACTGTACCCACTTCTCGTCGCCCTCAAGAGCCTTCAGAGCGGAAATGTGAACGATCGGAGCTTCCTCATCGTAGTCCTGCTCAGCGAGCAGCTCACGGATCTCCATCTCGACGAGCTCGATGATTTCCTCATCGTCAACCATGTCACACTTGTTCAGTGCAACGAGGATGTACGGAACGCCAACCTGGCGAGCCAGCAGAACGTGCTCGCGGGTCTGCGGCATCGGGCCATCGGTTGCAGCAACAACCAGGATAGCGCCGTCCATCTGAGCAGCACCGGTAATCATGTTCTTGATGTAGTCGGCGTGGCCCGGGGCGTCCACGTGTGCGTAGTGGCGCTTCGGGGTGGAGTACTCAACGTGGGAGATGTTGATGGTAATACCGCGCTCCTTCTCCTCAGGAGCCTTATCGATCATGTCGAAGGCGAAAGCGGTGTTCTCCTCCGGGTAAGCGTCAGCCAGAACCTTGGTGATCGCTGCGGTGGTGGTGGTCTTGCCGTGGTCGACGTGTCCGATGGTGCCGATGTTCACATGCGGCTTCGTACGCTCGAACTTCTCCTTTGCCACTGTTTGTCCTCCTGGACTCTATGGCGGCTACGTATTTCGCAGCCACGTGGTTTGTATTGCCATTGGCACTTCGAGCCGGAGCTCATAAGCGCTAATGACGCTTTCTTACGTGCCAGTTACACGATCCTAGATTTATGCCGCAGTTTTTTCAAACTGCCTAAATAGGAGGTAACCCCGCCCAACACGTGCGGACGTTGACCCTCGACAAGAATCAAATTAACGGATCCTGGGAGGGTAACGGCCGGCTCAACCCACATCATGCGTGTGCGCTCAGCCGACCGCTACCCCAAGGCGCGGAACTGGTCTTCCACTGGCGAAGACTACCAGCCCCGCATGTACGCCTTTGCGGCAGGGCCTAAAAGTTAGGCCTTGGCGCCGGTGCGCTCCTCGATGATCTCCTGTGCCACGGAGGACGGAACCTCAGCGTAGGAGTCGAAGACCATGGTGAAGTTTGCACGACCAGCGGTGGAAGAACGCAGGTCACCGATGTAGCCGAACATCTCAGACAGCGGAACCTTGGCCTTGACGACCTTGGCGCCGGAGCGGTCTTCCATAGCGAAGACCTGGCCACGACGGGAGGAGATGTCACCGTTGACGGTACCCATGTACTCCTCCGGGGTCACAACCTCAACGGCCATGATCGGCTCCAGCAGAACCGGCTTAGCCTTAGCGACGGCCTCCTTGAGGACCTGGGAGCCGGCGAGCTTGAAGGCCATCTCAGAGGAGTCAACGTCGTGGTAAGCGCCATCCTCGAGGGTGGCCTTGATGTTCACCAGCGGGAAGCCAGCGACGAAGCCGTACTGCATAGCGTCCTGGATACCAGCGTCGACGGACGGGATGTACTCCTTCGGAACGCGGCCGCCGGTGACGGAGTTCTCGAACTTGTAGGTTGCGGACTCGCCCTCTTCCAGCTCTTCCGGCTCCGGGTTGTACGGCTCGATGGTAACGATGACCTTTGCGAACTGGCCAGAACCACCGGTCTGCTTCTTGTGGGTGTATTCCAGGGACTCGACCTTCTTGCGGATGGTCTCGCGGTAAGCAACCTGCGGGTTACCGATGTTGGCCTCAACCTTGAACTCGCGCTTCATGCGGTCAACCAGAACGTCGAGGTGCAGCTCGCCCATACCGCCGATAACGGTCTGGCCGGACTCCTCGTCGAGGTGAACGGTGAAGGTCGGGTCCTCTTCGGCGAGCTTCTGGATAGCGGTACCCAGCTTCTCCTGGTCAGCCTTGGTCTTCGGCTCAATAGCAACCTGGATAACCGGATCCGGGAAGTCCATGGACTCAAGGATGATCGGGTTGTCCGGGTTACACAGGGTGTCACCGGTGGTGGTTTCCTTCAGGCCGATGAACGCGTAGATGTTACCGGCGTCGGCGTGCTCGACCGGGTTCTCCTTGTTCGCGTGCATCTGGAAGAGCTTGCCCACGCGCTCCTTCTTGTTCTTGGTGGAGTTGAGCATCTGCTCGCCCGGGATAGCCTGGCCAGAGTAGACACGCACGTAGGTGAGCTTGCCGAAGAACGGGTGCACGGCAATCTTGAAGGCCAGTGCGGAGAACGGCTCCTGGACGGAAGGCTTACGAGTCAGGGTCTCCTCACCGTCGAGGGAGGTACCGTTGACCTCGCCGATGTCCAGCGGGTTCGGGAGGTAGTCAACAATAGCGTCGAGCAGCGGCTGGACACCCTTGTTGCGGTAAGCGGTACCGCAGAGGACCGGGTAGATCTCGGAGTTCACGGTCAGCTTGCGGATAGCGCCCTTGATTTCCTCAATGGTCAGCTCTTCGCCGCCGAAGTACTTCTCCATGAGCTCTTCGTCGGACTCAGCGACGGTCTCGAGCAGCTTCTCGCGGTACTCTTCAGCCTTCTCCTGCAACTCGGCAGGGATCTCCTCGATAGTGGCTTCGGTTCCGGTTTCTACCTTGCCGCGCCAGGTCAGTGCCTGCATATTGATCAGGTCGACGACGCCATCGAAGTCGTCCTCAGCACCGATCGGCAACTGCATGACCAACGGCTTAGCACCGAGGCGATCAATGATGGTCTGGACGGTGAAGTAGAAGTCCGCGCCCATCTTGTCCATCTTGTTGACGAAGCAGATACGAGGGACGTCGTACTTAGCAGCCTGGCGCCACACCTGCTCGGACTGCGGCTCCACACCTTCCTTGCCGTCGAAGACAGCAACAGCGCCGTCGAGAACACGCAGGGAGCGCTCAACCTCAACGGTGAAGTCCACGTGGCCCGGGGTGTCAATGATGTTGATCTGGTTGTTGTTCCAGAAACAGGTCACAGCAGCGGACGTAATGGTGATGCCGCGCTCCTTCTCCTGCTCCATCCAGTCAGTGGTGGCGCCACCATCGTGGGTCTCACCGACCTTACGGTTAATACCGGTGTAGAAGAGGATGCGCTCGGTGGTAGTGGTCTTACCCGCATCGATGTGCGCCATGATGCCGATGTTGCGGACCTTGTTCAGATCCTTAAGCACTTCTTGTGCCACAGTTAATACCCCAACTTAATTGTCGTCGACGCCGACGCCAGTTATGCACTGACGAAACATAGGTGACGTCTTCATGGATAGGTCTTGGTCTATTTTGCCACGTCTGGGCTTCTACGTCAGCGTGAGACGTGGAGCCCACGCCATAAAAATGGCCCGAACAACGCTATTCAAGTTTAGGTTCCGCACTGTTTAGCGTGGAGCGCTCCGCCAAGGGGAGCGAGAACACGCAGTGTCAGCGCAGGTAAACGATAATATCGCTGTTCGAGCCATGATGCCATGTGGCGGGTTATACCGGAGGGATTACCAGCGGTAGTGAGCGAAGGCGCGGTTAGCCTCAGCCATCTTGTGAGTATCCTCACGGCGCTTCACGGAAGCACCCAGGCCGTTGGATGCATCGAGGATCTCGTTTGCGAGACGCTCGATCATGGAGTTCTCACGACGCTGACGGGTAAAGGTAACCAGCCAACGCAGAGCCAGGGTGTTGGCACGTGCCGGCTTAACCTCAACCGGAACCTGGTAGGTAGCGCCGCCCACACGACGGGAGCGAACCTCGAGGTCCGGGCGAATGTTGCCCAGGGCCTTCTCCAGGGTGCCGACCGGGTCGGTACCGGTCTTCTCACGGCAGACCTCGAGAGCGCCGTACACAATGCGCTCAGCGGTGGACTTCTTGCCGTCACGCAGGATCTTGTTCACGAGCATGGTGACCTGCTCGGAGTTGTAAACCGGGTCCTTAACTACAGGACGCTTCGGTGCAGCATTCTTACGCATTGTTGATTACTGTCCCTTCTTTGCGCCGTAGCGGGAACGAGCCTGCTTACGGTCCTTCACGCCCTGGGTATCCAGTGCGCCGCGGATAATCTTGTAGCGAACACCCGGGAGGTCCTTCACACGACCACCGCGGACGAGCACCATGGAGTGCTCCTGCAGGTTGTGGCCCTCGCCCGGAATGTAGGCGGAAACCTCGATACCGGAGGTCAGGCGCACACGGGCAACCTTACGCAGAGCCGAGTTCGGCTTCTTCGGGGTGGTGGTGTACACGCGGGTGCACACGCCACGGCGCTGCGGGGAGCCCTTCAGGGCGGCCGTAGCAACCTTGGCCTTCTTGTCGTGGCGGCCCTTGCGGACCAGCTGCTGAATAGTTGGCATAAATCTAGTCTTTCTCTATGACTTCGGCTTGAACTGACCGCTTTCACACGTCCAAACATGCAAAAATAGGGGCTCTTCTCCGGGGCCCTTCCGCATGTCCAGAACGAATCTCTCCCAGCGGATGGTTGAGATACCGATCAGACTTTTCATCTCCTATAAAGATGAAACCTTGGACAGACTACCACCACCCCTTTGATCTGCCCAAATCCCCAACCGCTAGCGCCACTCCCAGGTCAGGTCCGCCTCCACCGCGCGCTCGGCGAAGTGCTCTTTTTCCTGCCGCTCCCAGGTTTCAAACCACTCTTCATAGCCAGGGTCGCGCTCCAGGGCGCGCTCGCGGCGCTTCTCGCGTGGCCCGTCGATACGCACCGTCACCACGGAGCCGCGCTCTTTGGCGGCGGCCACGGTGGCCTCGGTGACAGAACCAACTCCTTCGACGATCAGATCATCGCGCTCATCCAGGCTCGCCCAGTCCTTCGGCGCGTTGGCATCCCAGTCCCAGCGCCAATAGCCCGGGTTATTCTCCCGCAGCACTTGCTCTGAAACCATCTCTGAACCCTCTTGCAGCCCATGCCAGCCGGGGTAGAACTCGTCAAGGTGGACTACCCGCCACCCGGTACGCTCAGCCAGCGCTGCAGAAGCCCAGGTCTTGCCGGCGCCCGAGGGGCCGTCGATAAGCACGGTGACTGGGCGCATCGGGCGCTTGCGCGACGCGGCGAGCGCCACCACATCGGCCAAGAGCCGATCCATCTCGGCGGCGTGCGTCTGGGCAGTGTCCTTACCGCTGTCCTGGTCGGCCGTGCGGTCCGCGTCCTGCATGTATTTCTTCACCACTTCTGGGTACGTCTAGCGTGCAGCTTTGAGAGAGTCGTCCTAGAGTCCGAAGAATCTCCAGGACCCACTGAGAACCGAAACTACCACCGGAAGCGCCGCAAGGCCCGTTCCCACCACCATCACCAGCCAGTCTCTGCTGGCAAGGCGGGACGGCCGCGCCCATGTGCGTTGCCCACCGCCCGGTGGGGTTCGCCCGAAACCGCGCGCCTCCATCGCCGTGGCCAGCTTGCCCCCGCGCCGCAGGGCTAGCACCAAGAGCCCGAAGGACATGGTGATGAGGTGCTTGATGCGGCCCTCGTCGGTCAGCCCACGCGCGCGCCGCGCCATGGCCAGGTACTGCCAATCGGATTTGAACAACGTCATCATGCGCACCCCGGCCACCGCACCGATGACGAAGCGGGAAGGTAGCTTGAGGATCTGGGAGAGGGCGTCGCCCAGCTCCGTCGGGTCAATATCCCGCGCCAGCACCACCATGGGCAGCGCTACCGCCAGCACGCGCATTGTGATGGCGATGGCCAGCTCCATCGAGTTATCCGTGACAGTAATCAGCCACCAGCTGAAGTACTCCCGCCCGCCCGGCGCGCCGTAGAGCAGCATCGAGATGCCAGACAATGGGGCGATAAGGAAAAGGAACCAGCCAGCTTTAAACAGGCGCGGCCACGACACCCCGCACAGGGGCGCAAAAACTGAAGTCATGGCCAACGACACTGCCGCAGAGACCCAATCCACGGAGAGCAACAGCGGGCTCACCCACACGAACATGAGGAAAATCCGGGTCAGCGGGTTCACGCCGTGCAGTAAACCTGCACGGCCAGCACGTTCGACGCGACCAGCGTCGTCCGCGTTCGCCGACGACGTAGTTGTCTCAGCCACGGCTCACCTCCACTCGGTGGTCACCCAGGGCGGAAATGAACAACGGATCATGAGTCACCGACGCAATCGTCGTCCCCTCATCCGCCATGCGCCGCAGCAACCACACCAACTCGGTGAAGGTGTGGGGGTCTTGGCCGAAGGTGGGTTCGTCGAGAAGCAGCACCTCCGGCGCCGTGACCAACGCAGTGGCCACCGACAACCGGCGCTTCTCCCCACCGGAGAGCGTAAACGGGTTGGCGTTGAGCAAATGCCCCAGGCGTAGTGCCTCCACGAGTTCCGCGATGCGCCCCTCCGGCACCTCGCGGTGCATGACACGGGGTGCCACGCGCAGCTCCTCCGCCACCGTACGGGCGACGAATTGGTGCTCGGGGTTCTGGAAGACGAAGCCAATGCGGTCCGCCAATTCCCGGGACTTCCACGTCAACGGCGAGCCTTTCAGGCCTCGGCGCACGTACTCTGCCACACCAATCTCCCCGGCCACTGCTGGAAGCAACCCCGCCACCGTCATCAGCCACGTGGTCTTGCCCGCACCATTCGGCCCGGTAATCACCGTGGACATCCCCCGGGGCAGCGCGTAGCTGCGCGGCGGCCCGAAACGGGTGACCAGGTCCGTGCTCCACAGCGCCGCCGATTCGGGTGCTCTTCCAGTGCTGCTTGGCGACGTCCCGCCAGCATCCCGCGCCCGCGGCAAACCGCTGATAGAGCGCGAAGCAACAACAGCCTCCACGGGACCGTCGGCGACGATGCGCCCATCCTTCAGCTCAATCGCACGGTCAAGCACACCCCTCCACGCCGCGTGCTGGTGTTCCACCACGATAAGGGTGGCCCCGGTGCGCTCCACCATGGTGGACACGGCCTCAATAACCTCGCGCGCGCCCTCCGGGTCGAGGTTCGCCGTCGGCTCATCGAGCAACACCATGCCCGCGCCCATGGCAATCACACCGGCTAAGGCCAAGCGTTGCTTCTGCCCTCCGGAGAGACGCTCCGTGGGAAACGACAAATCGACGTACGGCCCCACCATCTCCAGCGCCGCCGACACCCGCTGCCAGATCTCCTCGCGCGGGTAGGCCAAGTTCTCACAACCAAAGGCAACGTCATCGCCCACACGCGCGGCAATCACCTGGGAGTCCGGGTCCTGCAGCACCAGGCCCACCGGAATCGTGCGGCCAGGCGGCTCACTATGACCAGAGGCATCCTCAAGAAGAATCTCCCCCACCCGGGTGCCCTCGTCATCGCCACCCAACACGCCCGCAATGGCCGCCAGCAGCGTGGACTTCCCGGACCCGGAATCACCGCACAGCAGAACCTTCTCCCCTGGCTCAATAACCAAGTCAATATCCGCCAGCGCCGGCGCACGCCTCCCCGCATGCGTCCAGCCATAGCCGCGCGCGACAAGCTTCGTCGCGCCCGCGGACATCCCTTCTACGGAACCCACATCAGCCATCAGAATCAGCCACCAGCCACCATGCAACAGCCATTACTTCAGCTACCAGTCAATGCTCAGCATCAACAATCAACAAGCACCCACAGCAAGCAACGCACAACAAGCAACGTTTGCTTAAGCACTGCGCTGCTCTCGGCCGACCGCGAAGCGGTCCAGCGCACCGGTCTTCGCCAGCGCATTGACCACGATGTAGCCCACGGCTCCCGCCAGAATGGCGCCAGAAATGCTCAGAGTAACCAAGTAGATGATGTTGAACTGCAGGGTCTTGCCCAGGTTTCCGGAGGTAAACAGCTCCAGCACAAACGCGCCCCAGCCAGCTGCCATGCCGCCGAGCATCGCAATGCCCAGGCTAAAGCGGCGGTAGAGGAAGATAGCCAGCACAATCTCCACACCAATGCCCTGCGCGATGCCGGAGTACAACGTACTAATACCCCACTGGGAGCCCAGCACCGCCGACACGATGGCCGCCAGCAGCTCCACGTAAAGCGCTGCGCCCGGCTTGCGGATAATCAAACCGCCAACGACTCCACCAAGAAGCCAAATGCCGGTGGCAATACCACCCAACCCCGGTGTCAGCGCATCCATGGCTTGGAACCAGGCATAGCCCACCGTGTTCCACGCCAGGAACACGATTCCACACGCCACACCCAGCACGGAGGCCACCACGATGTCGACGACGCGCCAATTCAAACTGCGCGGCGCAGCAGCGCCATTCGCAGTTGCGCCATTAACAGATCCACCATGAGATACAGAGTTCATGATTCCTCCCTTTCGCCGGCATTATCCGGATCAGGTTCGACGGTTCGCCGCTGCACTGCGGCATCTCAGCCTCCTCCGGAACATCCATGCACAGCCTCAAAGGCAGAACACAGTGTGAACGAGGAAGCACCCGTGACGATGTTTAATTTGTTGTTTTATGTACAGCCGCCAGCACTAATAAGAACCGGCTCAGCACGCTCAAAAGCACTGACAGCTTAGCAAGCCGGACTATTAAGAGCACACTGCAGCCCCACTACTCCCCCATGCCACCAGCACTCCATCAAGCCAGTGCACAACATTTCGCCGGCCAAAAGCATCAGTAGACTGGAGTGACAGTCAATCACAAAGGAGCTCGCCCCTCTATGCCCTCAATCAAAGTCATCTTCAAAGCAATCGGCATACCTCTTGTGTGCATCGTTGCCCCCGCCGCCGGTGTCTGGGTAATCCGCTCCATCAACTCCAGGCGCTTTGCTGCACCCAAGCCGCCAGCAGGTGGCGATGATCGCATTCTCAAAGAAGATGGAGTTTCAAGAATTGACGGCCGCTACATGAAGGGCTTCCACCTCACGCCGCTAGCCACCGGACAGGAACAACAATCTGCACAGGCCCGCCCAGGCACCGTCATCGTATTTGGCGGCTCGGACGGCGGTGCCAACGTGGAACAGGCACGAATGCTCCGTGATGCCGGGTACGATGTGCTCGCCTTGTACTTCTTTGGTAAGCCCGGGCAAAAGGAATTCATCGACGAGGTCCCACTCGAGTTCTTTGACGAGGTCCTCGCCTACGCTGAGGAGCACGGCAACGGCAGCAGACCGCTGACTGTTATCGGTACGTCCAAGGGCGCGGAGCTTACTGGCAATCTCGCCGCCCGCTACCCGCAGATCGACAACATCGTTCTCTACACGCCTGCGCACCACACTTACGGCAGTCTGACTTACCAGCGCGGCAGCGGCTCCACGAGTAGTTTCTCCTGGCACGGTGAGCCCGTTCCTTTTGCGAAATTACAAGGAAAAGAAATGGGCAAGGTTATGCTCCGCTTCGCGCTTGGCCTGCCCGTGTCCTACCGCGCCGGCTATGAGGCCGACGCTGCTGCAGCTAGCCCCGAGTCCGCCATCAACCTGAGCAACTTCCAAGGCAACGGCCTTCTGTTCGCCGGCGCCGAGGACGCCATGTGGCAAGGCGACGTAGCCGCGGAAGCTCTGGCCGCACAAAACGAGAACCTTGAGCCCCACATCTACGAAGGCGCCGGCCACCTCTTTCACGAGAGCATCGACGAACTCATCGGCCCCTCCTGGGAAACAATGATGGGCGGCACAATCGCAGCCAACCGCGAGGCAAAGGTGGATTCCGACCGCATCCTGCTTGAACACCTCAAACAGTGGCACGCGCATTAGAACACAAACCCAGCAGGACAATGACAGCCGAGACAGACGAAGACTAAAGGCGACTTCAACAGAACACGATGCCGAGTCACGTCAAAAACATAAAGATGTACCCCGCCGCGTCCTCTGACCTACGCGACGGGGTACTTGCACACCGGCAAAGAAGCCAGTGGCCATGAGCCTCCACACGCGCAGCTTAAGGAAAGGAAAAGCTTCGGTGGAGACCCAAGACTTAATGAAATAACTAAATGTATTTCGGGAATATCAAGTAAACAAAAGTACCAAACAAATACAAGCAAGTTGAGAACTAGGGCTTGCTACCGGAGTCTTATGCCCCGGCAGCAATGCCCTACTCCATCAACTCTCAGGTTGGGTGGGAGGTTAACGCTCCTCCCTTAGCGGTGTTGTTAGAGGAAACACATCCTACGGTTCTCCTAGTTGGAGGAACCCTCGCCGGCACCCGGTGCACAAGCATCAGCCAACAGG
>NZ_KV796810.1:0-662 GCF_001809235.1 Corynebacterium sp. HMSC072A04
TTTAAGTTCAATGTTAGCTAAGGGCCTTATTAAAAGCGTTTGGCAACACGCGCTCCTATTTACCTTCGTATCTCGCGAGACGCTGACGTGGATGGCCTCACCATCGACCGGCAGCGTCAGGACTGTGAAGCCATTGCAAAGCAGCGTGGCTTGGACGTTGGACATAGGACATAACTACGTCGATCAGTCCATTTCCGCGTCAAAGAAGAATGTGGCTCGCCCCGACTACGACGCCATGGTGGCATCCTTTGAACGCGGCGAAATCGACGCGATCATCTGCTGGGACCTCGAACTACCCGCCCCACGTCGGTGGGTAGTCCGATCAGTCGGACAAAACTACTCCCGCACCACAGCGTAATAAGGGGTGCACCTTAAAAACATCCGGAGGTGGGGGTAACTCCCCCTCGTTGCCCAGAGACAAAATACGCCAGTGGCGTCTGTACGACGAGCCGAAGGTAGGACAAATTCCAATCCAGAGAGGTCTTGCACTGTTGCGGTGCGGTTGTCTTCTTTCTCACCGTATTGGACCCTGCGAAATTAATTGGATACGATAGGCCCATGTTGATTTCAGGTTCCGTTTTCATGCGGCCGCTCACCAGCCGCTAAGGCGGTTTTCTCCCTCCCGCAGGTTAGAAACCGCTCCGGTCCTTTAGCCGGGCGGC